>JAIXVO010000663.1 GCA_027482985.1 Cyanobacteriota bacterium | reverse complement strand
TCGCCAGCATGCGGGCGGTGAGCTCGACCGAGACGAGATCGACCCAGGTGGGGTTAGAACAACGATTGGGATCGGAGAAGACCCAGCGCGATCGCGTCGAGCGGCAACTGCGGGAACAGCAACTCCAGCAGCAACAGCGGGAATGGGATCGGCAAAAAGTGCAGGAAACTCAGGCGACTCGTCGGGAGCAACTGGCGGCGCTGCAACTGCAACTCCAGTCCCAACAACTGGAACTCCCTGATCCCCTGCCGGAAGTGCCGGAACAGATGGGATTAGAGCAGTTGCAACAGGAATTGCGATCGCTGCAAAAACGACTCCAGGCGATGGAACCCGTGAATATGCTGGCGCTGGAAGAATACGATCGCACCCAGGCCCGCCTGGACGAACTCACCGACAAACTGCACACCCTGGAAGAAGAACGCACCGAACTGCTGCTCCGGATCGAAAACTTCACCACCCTGCGGCAGCGCGCCTTCATGGAAGCCTTTGATGCCGTCAACGAAAACTTTCAAGCCATCTTTGCCGTCCTCTCGGATGGTGACGGTCGCCTCCAACTCGACGATCCCCAAGATCCGTTTAATGGCGGCTTGAACCTGATCGCCCACCCCAAAGGCAAACCCGTCCAACGGCTGGCTTCCATGTCCGGGGGCGAAAAATCGCTGACCGCTTTAAGTTTCATCTTTGCCCTCCAACGCTACCGCCCCTCGCCCTTCTACGCCTTCGATGAAGTCGATATGTTCCTCGACGGAGCAAACGTAGAGCGATTAGCTAGAATGGTCAAACAGCAAGCCCAACTGGCCCAATTCATAGTGGTCAGCCTGCGGCGGCCTATGATCGAGTCGGCGCAACGGCAAATTGGCGTGACTCAGGCGAGGGGAGCCTTTACTCAAGTGTTGGGGATTGACTTAACCCCCCAACGTGCTTCACTGTGATGGGGACATTTTCAACCAGGACTTAGTAGGATTCGGACAAACAATGGCATCTGAAGAAATTCGCCTTCGCTCAGACCTTATCGGCACCATGGTGGTCACCCGCAACACTGGCAAAAAGATGGGCGTGATCAGCCAGCTTTGGGTGGATATTGACCAGCAAAAAGTGATTGCCCTGAGCCTCCGTCCGAACCTGCTCTACGGCACCCCGGAACCGATGTTACTGGATAGCATCTGCCAGATTGGGGATGTGATCCTGGTGGAAGACGAAGATGTGATCGAAGATATCGATGTCGAGTCCTACAGCAGCCTGATTAATTGCGAAGTGATTACCGAAACGGGTGAATTACTGGGCAAAGTGCGGGGCTACAAGTTTGATGTGGATGACGGCAGTGTGGTGTCGTTGATCATTGCCTCGGTGGGCTTGCCGATGGTGCCCGATCAGGTCGTCAGCACTTACGAGCTGCCCATTGATGAAATTGTCAGCAGCGGCCCCGATCGCCTGATCGTGTTTGAAGGCTCCGAAGATCGGATGGTACAACTCTCGGTTGGGGTGCTGGAACGGCTCGGCATCGGTCGCGCCCCCTGGGAAAAAGACGAAGATGAAGCTTACATTACCCCCGTTCGGACCGATAACCAATTAGGCACCGGATTGCGTACCCCGGTGAATACGCCCATTCGCCAGCGCGAACCCGTGGTGCAGGAAACCTGGGATGACGATAACTGGGGCGAACCCGAACCGCGCCAACTGCGGCAGGAACGCCGCGCCGAGATGTATTACGACGAACCTGATCAGGGCGACAACTGGAGCGAAGCCAACGCCAAGGACGACTATCAGCGGGATTATGCCCCGCAACCTTACGCAGCAGGTGATTACGACGACGATTACGACGATCAGTACGATGACAAGTACGACGATCTAGAAGATGATGCCTGGGCGGAACAGCCACAACCCTACGAAGCCCCCCGTGTTAATATTCCCGAAAAGACAAAAATCCCGGAATACGAGGAAGAAGGGTATTAAGGGTGAGATGATGGCATGATTGCCTGTTCTCCTTGCCCGCCGCCACTCAATACCAACCACGAATGATTCATCCGGATACAGAATTGCGATTCATTAATGAGTCGATTGGGTTTGGGGTGTTTGCCACAAAACTGATTCCCAAAGGCACCATTACCTGGATTCTGGATGAACTCGATCTGGCTTACGACGAGTCCTACGTCATGAGCCTGGAACCGATGCGGCGCGATCGCCTGTTAAAGTACAGCTTTCGCGACGAAAAAGGGCAGTACATTCTGTGTTGGGACATTGCCCGCTACGTCAATCACAGCTTTGATTCAGCCCTGATTACCACGCCGTATAAATTTGAACTGGCGGCGCGAGATCTTTATCCCGGTGACGAAATCACCGATGACTATGGCTACTTCAATCTTGATGTGCCGTTTGAGTGTCACCCCGAACCCCACTCCAGCCGCACAAAAGTTATGCCGGATGACATTCTCTCCTACTACCCGGAATGGGATCGGAAAGCTGCCGACGCGATGCAATACTTCAACCAGGTGGAGCAACCCCTTCTGTACTTGATTGACCCGGTCTATCAGGACAAAGTGGCGGCGATCGCGGAAGGCACAGCCTCCCTCGATTCCATCCTCAGTTGTTACTACCAGCGCCCTGCCCCGCCTGAGCTTTGAGGGCTTCCCGCGCCGTCACGCCATCGCCCTGATAGCCAAAATGCCACAGTGCCGCCGCCGCTTCCGCCCGACTCACGGGACGCTTGGGCTGAAACAAGGTCGTAAAGCCAAACACCCGCCGAACATTCGATAAATCGGCATTCTGATAGTCCGCTAAGACAGCCCGTTGCGCGGTTGGGTCAATCCGAGCCGCATCCTGGAAGCCCCAGGTTTGTTTGATTGCATCCAATGTCGCGGCTGGTAACGGCTGGCGGGTATCCATTGGGACTTTCCACAACAACATCGTTTCCCGACTGAGTTGGGCATCCGGGCGAAACAGGACTTCCGTGGCATTACCCGACAGCGCACTGGGAATAATTCCCGCCTCCGCTAACCCCTGAATCGCGGCAAAATCTGGATCACTGGTGGGCACATCCCGAAACGCCGATTGAATTTCGCGATTCCCCGACCGAATCTGCTGCGCGGGGCGATCGCGATACAGTTGGTTGTTCGCGGCAAACAGCCAGCGGGCAAATTCTCGCCGAGATACAGGCTTATTCGGCAAAAAGTTAGTTGCCCCCGACTTGGCTTTCTCTGTCTCCGAAAGATTCAACACGCCTAATTGTGCCAGTTCCGTCACAAACGGTTGGAGGTACGACGGCGCTTGATTTACGTCCGTGTAACTGTTGGGTGACAGGGCGATCGCGGGCGGGGCGATCGCGACTCCCTCGGAAGTGCCGGACAAGCCCAAATTCGTCTCCAGTTGTTGCGGACTGGGTGACGGGCTGACATTAGGACTGGGCGAGGGGCTGGCAGCGGGACTGGGCGAGGCTTGTCCGACTTCGGTAGGCGGGATGTAGCGCAGGGTGAATTTTGTCCCAGTCGGGGTGGGTGAGGGTGATGTCTCCGGTGATGGGGAGGGGACAGATAAGGCGGGCGCGATCGCGACGGTTACTTTTAACCCGTCTGGGGTGTCGCGTTGGGCAACCAGTGTGCCCTGATCATTGGTTAAAGGGGCTTCCAGGATTTTCCAGCCATTGGTTTGCAATTGTTCGCGGTAGAAGGCGAAGACGCGATCGCTGCCATCCAGCGTCCGCCAAACAGTGGAGACTTCGGCATTGGCGGCACCCGCTTCTGCCGGAATCACTTCCTGTAATGCGGCATTCGGATAGCGGGGAATGGCGGTTGGAAAATTGGTAGGTAATTCCGCTTGAGCTTCCGGCGCGAGTTCTGGACTGGGACTGCTGGTGGGGTTCGTTTCCCGTAAGCGCGGATCGGCTGCCAACGAATCCTGCAACGACTCACCCAACCCACTATTGGCACAACTGGCCAGCGGCACCAACAACGCTGCCATTAACCCGCCCCATACCGCTGACCGACGCACTACCACCACTGCCACACCACGCTGACACACAACAGATCCACCCTAGCGTAAAAGCAAATCCATCGTGGTTGCATTACTGTTAAGAAGACATTGCAACTCGGTGAATTGTGCTGATGAATATTGCTCCGCTGTTTCCCCCCTTGCCCCGTTGCCCCTGGCGTTCCTGGTGGGTCAGTGTGGGCTTGGCGATCGCCCTCTGGTGCTGTACGCTCCCCGCTCACGCCGCCCCCACCCCCGCCAAATTCTCGAAACAGTATGCGCCGCCGCCGTCTTACAGCAATGCGGAACTGGCGGATCAGGATTTCTCTGGGCAAACCTTGCGGGTCGCGGAATTCTCCAATGCCAACCTGAACCGCGTCAATTTTACCCACGCTGACTTAATGGGAGCCGTGATGAGTGCTTCCACGATGGTCGATACGTCCCTCCAGGGGGCTGACCTGACTCAAGCCATGCTGGATCAAGTCAAGATGATTCGCACCGACTTGAGTGATGCGATTTTGGCGAATGCGATTCTGCTGAGAAGCACCTTTGAGGCGATCGACATTACCGGGACAGACTTCAGTGAGGCGATCTTGGATGGCGCGCAGGTGAAACAACTGTGTAAGATTGCCAAGGGTGTCAACTCGCAAACGGGTGTCTCCACAGCCGATTCGTTGGGTTGCTAGCTGGAGTTTAGCCCGTCAATTGCTTGACTGCATCCAAGGTAGGATGGTTTAGCGATCGCGTACATGTGCGGGTGTTGGGTTTCGTCACCTCAACCCAACCTACGCCTACGGTAATGCTGGATAAGGGACGGTCATCCCATCATGAGGCCATTTTCAGAAAAATTCCTACCCACAAATTGTAGGGGTTCGGCATTCGGTCATAGTCCTGGCAATCTTCTAGAGGTTGTTTGCCGAATGCCAAACCCACTCAGGGGTAGTATCTTTTTCAGCAATCTCCTTCGTTGTCTTGTTGAGTCGTGAATCATGCTTGAACCTAGTGCTGCCCAACCCCCGATCGCGATCCGTCGAGTTGGCGTGATTGGGGGGGGGCAATTGGCGTGGATGATGGCCGATGCAGCGACGCAGTTAGGGATCGAACTGGTGATTCAAACGCCTGCCGCAACTGATCCAGCGGTAGCGATCGCGGCACAGACGATCCTGGCTCCTGTGGCGGATGCTGCCGCGACTGCGAAACTGGCGGCTGACTGTGATGTCATTACCTTTGAGAATGAATTCGTCGATTTGCCAGCCCTACAACAACTGGCGGTACAAGGCGTGTGTTTTCGACCTCGGTTAGAGGCATTAGCGCCCATTCTGGACAAATTTGAGCAGCGATCGTTTTTACAGGCTGTGGGGCTACCTGTCCCCGCGTTCAAGGCGGTCACTGCGGCTGAGTTGCGATCGCACCCTCCCACCGAGTTTCCGATCGTGCTCAAAACTCGACGGCATGGCTACGACGGACAGGGCACCTTCATTCTGCGCGATCGCGCCACTTTGACTGCCACCTTAGATAACCTGGAAACCGTTCCTTTACTTCTGGAAGCATTCATTCCGTTTGAGCGGGAACTAGCGATTATGGCGGCGCGATCGCACACGGGCGAGATTGTTTTATATCCCGTCGTGGAAACCGAACAACGCGATCAAGTCTGTCGTTGGGTGATTGCGCCCGCTGCCATTCCCGCCGCCGTGCAGGATCAGGTTGAAGCGATCGCGCGTACCGTGGTGGAACAATTACAAGTCGTGGGGATTGTCGGGATTGAGTTATTTTTAACTCCGGAAGGACAGATTTTAGTGAATGAAATTGCCCCCCGTACCCATAACTCCGGGCATTTCACCCTCGATGCCTGCACTACCTCGCAATTTGAACAACAACTCCGAGCGGTGTGCGAGTTTCCTCTCGGTAGTCCAATGCTCCAGGCGGCGGGAGCCGTGATGGTGAATTTATTGGGCTACGAGTCCTCTAACAGTGACTATGCGGCTCAGCGATCGCAACTCGCTGCCATGCCCCACACCCATGTGCATTGGTACGGTAAAACGGAATCTCGTCCTGGTCGCAAACTCGGTCATGTCACTGTATTACTGAGGGCGGAACAAATGCCTACAGCCGCCGCCATCATTCAGCAAATTGAAGCCATCTGGTATCCAGGTCATTCCTAGAAAAATTTTACCCACCTATCGTAGGGGTTTGGCATTCGGCCACAAGCTTGGCGCTCGCTCAAAGTTCAACTGCCGAATGCTAAACCCTGATAAGGGACATTTCTTGTGCAGCCATCTCCCACCCACATAAGTTCTACCAAACGTTAGATTGGGCTTGTAGTTTGACCGCTTATACTAAAGTAATTGAGATGGATTGTTATCATTCCGTTTCGACTGATAGAGTTCGGTTATCCCTCTCGCGATTGCCCTCCTTTCAGGAAACACTTGTCATAAGCTTGAAGTATGGTACTATCTATACCTGGAATTACCGATTCCAAGCTTTACGAGCAGCTCATGCCAATTGAGATATATTGACTGCTTGTTCATCGAAATTTCTCCAAGTTTCTAAATGATGTGCATCGTCCTAATTTAGGCAAGACTTGAGAAGTTTCTCATTGCCATTTCACCTAAAGTTTTGAAAAATTCATGGTTACTGTAGAGAATATGACTCAGCAGGTTGTTCATCCGATGGCTAAACTGCAACGTCAGGTGCAAAAACTTGTCGATTCGAAGTTGTTGAAGCCCTCCGATAGTATTTGGAAAATCGCCCTTCTGTATGGAGACGAATGGGCCTTTTGGAAGCAAGAACTGATTGCTTACGATTTTGCGATGCAAGATCCCGTGAGTGAGTTATTGCTAGTCGAAAGTTGGGATGACGAAGAGTAAGTTTGACTTACTCACTCGCTTCCAAACAACTTTTGAGGGCGCGAATTAAATCCTGGGCGGTGGCATAGCGATCGCCCGGATCAGGTTCTGTCACCCGTTGAATCACGAGCGCTAACCGTCGCGGCAAACTCTCAATCTTTTCCAAATCTAATCGATGCCAGGGATCCTCTCGTTTTTGCAAACGCAGAGGATTCTTGCCTGTTAATAAATAAACCAAACTGGGTCCGATCGCGTACAAATCCGATTGGGTCAACGGGCGACCTTGAATTTGTTCGGGGGCGCTGTATCCTTCTGCGCCAATCCGCGTTCCTGGTGCCATGCCCGCCTCCTTCACGGCTCCAAAATCGATCACCACCACCTGTTGATCCACCGAGCGAATCAATAAATTACCCGGCTTAATGTCTCGATGAATGATGGGTGTGGGGCGAGTATGCAAGTAATCCAAAATTTCGCAGGTTTGAATCATCCAGGCGATCGCTTGGGCAACAGGAATCGGTCCTTTGTGCCGCACCCACTTTTCCAAATCCTGCCCATGAATCAGTTCCATCACCAGGTATTTCTTATCGGCTTCCACAAAAAAGTCAGAATATTGCGGAATGCCGGGATGATTCAACGTTCTCAGGGTGCTGGCTTCCCGCTCAAACAATTCCTGGGCTTTGGGAATTTGCGCCACGTCAGCATTCATCTCCTTTAACACTTGCAACTTCCCGCTGGGCACACCACTCAACAGGGGTGACCGATCCAAGCTGGGCGTAGTCAGGTCAGGATGCCACACCAGATAGGTGGTGCCCATCCCACCGCGCCCAATCACTCGCAACACCTGATACTGGCGCACCGTCTTCTCCACCTGAAGCGGCTGTCCACAGCGCATACAAAACACATTTTCGGGAGGGTTGCCCGCATGGGTGCAGGGGTACGGGAGCGGCGGGGGCACAGCGGGAGTCACCTCGCTGGCTTGGTCTGCTGGCAACTCGTGTGGAGGCACTGCGGGTGGCGGCAATTCGGGTAGGGGCAAGGGGGGGGGAGCCGCCGAACGGGGCGATCGCGCGCCGATCTGCACCTGCAAACAAGGCCCTTCGTAAGCCAATTGCACGATCGCCTGATCGGTGATGAGGCCCTGGGCGATCGCAGCCCCCGCCATAAATGTGCCATTGGAACTAAGGTTCACCAGCAACCAGCGGGAAGCGCCAGAGCCATTGTCTGACTCAGAAGCGATCGCTCGCAACTCCAGATGAAAGCGAGACACGATCGGATTATTCAAAATCACATCATTCCCCGGCGCACGTCCGACTCGAATTAAGGTTTCCGTGTCAAACCGCCATTGGCGTAACGGTTGCCCAGATTGAGGATGGAGCAGCGTCAGGCGAATCATCTCAGGGATATCCTGGTACGACCCCAACTGGCAGGATGCGGTAAGTAGGGCATCGGCAAGTGGGCATTAGCGTAAATGATCCAAACAGGGACGGACTTTGGCGCGAATGGAGATCGCGGTCACATTATCATGCCCGTTGTATTGATTCGCCAAGTCAATCAACTCCGCGACCCCTTGGTCTAAATTCGTTTGCGAACTAATCAGGGGTTGCACATGGGTTTCCCAATGTTTTTCAAGCAAGTCGTTGTCTGTTAACCCATCCGAGCAGAGCAGCAGCACCATATCTTCCGCCAACTCAAAAAATTGCACATCCGGTTTAATAAAATGCTCATCCCGTGGCCCTAGTGCCTGCGTTAACTGGTAAGCATCGGGACGAGAATAGGCCGTTTCCGGATCAACCCCCCGCTGAATTTCCCGCTGTCCGACTTCATGATCCACGGTGATTTGTTCTAATCCCCGTTTGCGGGTGTAGCGGTACAGCCGACTATCTCCCACATGGGCGATCGCCACTTCCGTATCATGAATCAGCACCATCACCAGCGTTGTACCCATCCGACCGCTGCCGGAGCGGGAATTTTGCTGATTCACGTCATAAATCGCTTTATTCGCCTGTAATACGGCCTCCGTCATCTGTGCCATGTCCGGCAATTGCGGATTCCCTGTGCCCGGTGGGGGCTGATGCTGCCATTGGTCTTTGAAATAAGCCCGAATCGTATCGACCGCCAGCGAACTCGCCACTTCGCCCCCCGCATGACCGCCCATCCCGTCACACAGAATGTATAAATTACGGGCGTTTAAGGTTTTGCCAGAGGGACTTTCCAGCTTCACCACGTGCGTTTCAATGCCGAAGTAATCTTCATTGTGTTCCCGTTGCCGTCCGACATCAGTTCGGCCCACTTCTTCTAGGCTAAACAACTGCATCGGGAGGACGATCGTCGGCATTTCGTCACTGTCCAGTTGGGTGTCCTCTCCACTGTCGTGAGCGTCATCCAGTTCCAACAGCGTGAGTGGCGTGGCGTTACTCCAATCCGGCTCAATGTTAATGTCCAGCGGTGCGGCCACCGTTTGGTAGGTGTGGGCGATCGCTTCAATCCGCTCTTTAACGGCATCTTCGCTGGTCAATGCCTGGGTTTCTATATCCATCAGTAATTGCGTCATGGATTCGGTATAGGTTTTCTGGGATTCGGCTAGCAAAATCTGCCACATCCGGCCCAACTCTTGCAACGGCAGCGGCGCTTCTGCCGCATTCAGATACAGCCGTTGTAAACACAAAATCTGGTCTTCGGGGTCTACCCGCAAATTCTCAGTGATCAGCAAACTTTGTTGACAGTGCCAGGGTGCCATCGCCTGCCACAGTTCCACCATTTCGTAGAGCCATTGCAAGACCTGCAACACGGGCACCGCATTTACCCCATCCTGCCAGATCTGCATCAGGCTGGGATAGTCTGACCGATCTTCCAGGAGCAGAATCGTGTGTTGATCGGACTGCCAGGCGTTATGAATGGCGGGTAGGGCATGATAAAACTGATTGTTCAACGAAATGTAGGGATACGCGATCGCGGGCACCCCCAACACTTCCATCGCATCGGCCCAGCGGGTGCGCGTCTTGGGATCCAGTAAATTCAAAGATTCCTGATCCGTTTCCTGCAATGCCTTCACCAGCAACGATTCCAGCACCGACAACTGAAACGGGTGGCAGTCGAGGACACGCCCTTGCTGCTCACCCGCCGCATTTATGGTCGAAAAGGGTTGCAACATCTGATAGCGGCGTTGCAAATCTAGATAGCCATTCAAGCCACCCAGCGATCGCGAATCCATCGGAACAGTTAAATCCGAATTCACCTTAGAGGCGATCACCGCCCACCACATCACTCCAGCGACGGCACCACACTCCGGACACTTGACCTGATCAAACGCGACCAGGGTGCCACAATCAGCACAGGTATTTTGAGTGAGCGCTGTGCCACATTGCTGGCAAAAATTGTTAGTCGTCGGGTTATCAAACTGACATTGCGGACAGATCAGCATAAGTGCCTTCCTCAACTCCTGGCAGGTCTGACTGCATCAGGATTTGGTTGAATCAAAACCGATTTACACACGGATCTGATGAAAGATGAGAGTGCCTGGTGTGGGAGCGCATGCTTAGTAAAACACAGCATTCTGCGGTTGCCTTGCTCAACTTGCTTTAAATTAACTGAGACCAGCGAGAACGGCATGACCATTCAGAGCTTCCAGTCCAGAGCGACCTTCATCCTTGAATCAGGAGGGTTTGATGCTAGACTCACCCGAAAAAGTGAGTCTAGCTTATTTAAGCAGGATTCGTCACCCAACCTATATGGTTACAGGTTCTTTGAATGTTTGGCGATCGCGCTGCTAGACGAATTTGAGACAATCCAAAACAGGGCATCAAAATTACTCACACTAGGATTTTTATTAATAGCCAGATTCAAGCAATGATTCAGGATTGTTTCCATCAATTTTTGTTGAGCAGTCTCAAGCGCCTTTACGATATCGTCAGGATTGCCCATGTTGCTGACCCCCAATCACCTGATTGTCTTCACCCGCTACCCCACACCGGGCACCGCCAAGACGCGGTTGATGCCCGCTCTGGGTGCCGCTGGAGCCGCCACTGTGTCGCGCCAGTTAACAGAACACACGCTGACCCAAATTCACACCTGCCAGTTGCAATTTCCCGATCTTCAGGTGGAAATTCGATTTGCGGGCGGCACCAGAGAGCAAATGGTGGACTGGTTAGGTTCCAGCTGGGGCTACACCCCGCAAGGCGATGGGGATTTGGGCGATCGCTTGGCGAGAGCCGTCCCAGCGGCGATCGCGGCAGGCGCAACTCGCATCGTGATGGTGGGCACGGACTGTCCGGAATTAGATGCCGCTTGTTTGCAACAGGCATTTCACGCCCTGACCACCCACGATCTGGTGTTGGGGCCTGCGCTGGATGGGGGCTATTACCTGATTGGGGTGCGGCATGATTGGCCAGCGTTGTTCCACAATATTGCCTGGAGTACCGCCGCTGTGTGCGCCCAAACGATCGCCATCGGGCAGCAACTGGGACTCGCGATCGCCCACTTGCCCACCCTCGCGGACATTGATGAACCTGCGGATCTGGCAATCTGGGAGCGGGTACAAGCCACGCGAGGGGAGTCAGGTGTGCCAGAATCAGCGTGAGTGATTCCACAATAGAATCTAGTACAAGCGCTCTCAATTATCCCCGCCACTGCCCTCCATGTCCTACGAACCTCTGCATCACAAATATCGCCCCCAGACCTTTGCAGAACTGGTGGGGCAGGAAGCGATCGCGGCCACCTTGACCCAGGCGATTCAGCAACAACGGATCGCCCCCGCCTATCTGTTCACGGGCGCACGGGGGACGGGCAAAACCTCCAGTGCCCGTATTCTCGCCAAATCCCTCAATTGTCTGACCCATCCCCAACCCACGGAAACACCCTGCGGCACTTGCGATGTGTGTCAGGCGATCGCTCGCGGCTCGGCGTTGGATGTGATTGAAATTGATGCCGCCAGCAATACCGGGGTCGATAACATCCGGGAACTGATCGAGCGATCGCAATTTGCCCCAGTGCAATGTCGCTACAAGGTCTACATCATTGATGAAGTCCACATGCTCAGCACCGCCGCCTTCAACGCCCTGCTGAAAACCCTGGAAGAACCGCCCGATCGCGTCGTCTTTGTCCTGGCCACCACCGATCCGCAGCGCGTTTTGCCCACCATCATTTCACGATGCCAGCGGTTCGATTATCGCCGCATTCCCTTAGCCCCAATGGTCAGCCATCTCCGCCACATCGCCACCCAAGAAGCGATCGCCATTACCGATGAAGCCCTCACCCTGGTCGCCCAAATTGCTCAGGGCGGCCTGCGCGACGCGGAAAGCTTACTCGACCAACTCAGCCTCGTGGCTGGCGAAATTACCGTCGAGCAAGTCTGGGATCTCGTGGGTTCTGTCCCCGAACGGGATCTGCTGTCACTGGTGCAGGCGATCGTCCAGGATCACCCCGAACCCCTGCTAGAAAGCACCCGCCGCCTCATGGATCGGGGTCGCGAACCCCTGATCGTGTTACAAAATCTCGCCAGCTTCTACCGCGATCTACTGATCGCCAAAACCTCCCCCACCCGCAACGACCTCGTCGCCCTCACGCCCCCCACCTGGCAGCAACTCTGCGATCTGGCGCAAAAATTCGATCTCTTCACCATTCTGTTAAGCCAGCAACATCTCCGCGCCGCCGAGGTCCAACTCAAACACACCACCCAACCCCGCCTCTGGCTCGAAATCACCCTGATGGGCTTACTCCCCTCCGCCGTCGCCCCCCCTATCGCCACCCGCCCCGCCGCCGCCCTACCCGCCGCTACTCCAACTCCCTCCACGCCAACTCCCCCCACCCGCCCCATCTCGCCCTCACCCGTCACCCAGCCACCCACCCAGCCAGCCACGCCCCAACCCCCCATCGCCCAACCCCCAACCCCTCAGCCAACCCCCATCGCCCAACCCCCAACCCCCAAC
>JAIXVO010000693.1 GCA_027482985.1 Cyanobacteriota bacterium | reverse complement strand
CTGTACTGCATTGCTGGCTGTGCTGTTGCGCTGCCAACTCTAGGGCGGGCGAGAGTTCTACCCACCACGCTTGCAGGTCTTTCATGATCACGATGGCTTGGCCTCCAGCACGACAGCGGCGCTGCTCGGATCCGCCGGAAGACTCCCGTAGTAGATTTCCAGCCAGACTCCGATCGCAGCACTCATCGCTTCTATCCGGTCGGGATCAGGGGTAATATTCAAGGCTACCTGACTCTGGCGCACTAAAGTCTTTCTGGCTGTCTTCAATCGCCGCGATATTTTGGGCTGAGTAAGTTGGAGTTTGCGCTCAATTTCTTGCTGGGTGAAGCCGTGTTGGTAGTAGAGCTGGAGGATAGTTTGCGTTTCCGCGTCGAGTTGAGTTAAGGCGGTGGCGATCGCGGCTTGCAATTGTTGCTGCTGCGCTTGGCGTGTCTGTTCTTCCTCCTGATTGATCAACTCCAGCAACAGAGAAGGCTCTCCCGGCTGCGTCAAATCATCCTGCCATTCGCCGCCGCCCTCGCCCGGTTTCGCCACATTCAACGAATCGATGGGCGGGTATAAATACGATCGCACCCATCTTACACATTGCATCAACCACTGTTCCATTCGGGCTGGCGGACAGTCCGTTGCCGCACCTGGCAGTTGACGGGGGTGTTCCTCGTTATACAGGTGGGCAATTTGCGTCCACAGGTTAGTATCAGCGGCGGGTAAAGATTTCGCGCCTGCTTGGGGTGGCACATAGAGGGCATTGAAGCACATCCAGGCCAATTGATACTGGGCAATTTCCCCCGGCCCTAAACCCACCTGCCGCAAAGCCTCCAGCAGCCGCTTTTTGCTGACCCGCCGCAATAACCCCAGGTCTGTGCAAAAGTGGGCGGCTTGCCGTTGCCGTAATTGTTCTGCTAGTAAACTGGGAAACACCATCTGGGCAAAGGTTTTGAGGCTGGCTCCCCGCTCTGGCTGAAAGCGCTCCAAGACGGTCGCGGTTTCGGCGATCGCCATTTGAAAACAATCGGACACCGGATATTGCGACTGAGGCAGTTTGCGAACCGTGCGCGTGGCAGCCCAATAACAGGCTTCTTGCAAGTAGGCCGAGAGATGCCCAAAGACCAGCGGCGAGGGGCGATCGCGCTCTTGCCGCCAGTGCTCATACCAGTACAACACCCAGGCTGATTCGAGCGCTTTGGCCTCAGCAGTGGCAGTGGGGACAGTCGCTAACCGCTGTTGCATCTGGCGGCGCAGTCGCCCATCCGACACCCAACCGCTGAAGCGATCGCCCGCAAATTGGACAAAAGTCGAAAATAAGTCAATCAATTCCTGCCGCGGGCGCATGCTATCCAGTCCAAGACAACCTGCGTCTAATATATCCTGGCATCCAGGCAATTTTTCGGGCTAGCAAAAAAAGCTGAAGACAGCCTTTTGCCGTCATCCTGTCGAGCTGGACATAGCGAGCGACAGAATGACGGCGTGGAGCTTGCCGCAGCGTGGCTAACGAGATTGGGCCGAATCTGCCGCTGTCGATGCTTCCTCTGCCATCATTTCGGGGGGGATGCGCGCAATCTTGAAGCCCGTGATGCCATAGGCGATCGACAGGAGGGGGCTGGCAATATTGAAAATGGCGTAGGGAAAATATAGCAGGGTGGGCACGCCGAGGGTTGCTGCCATAAATGCGCCACAGGAATTCCAGGGAACTAAAGCCGAAGTCACCGTACCGCCATCCGCCGCCGCCCGCGATAAGGTTTGGGGTTGCAAGCCCCGCTGCTGAAATTCCAGCCGGAAGATCCGGGCGGGTAAGACCAGGGCAATGTATTGATCACCCGCGATGATATTCAACCCAATCCCCGTGGCGACGACTGTAGCGACTAACAGCCCCGTCGTTTTCGCTTTCAACAATAACGGGTTGATCAGTTTTGCCAGCAAGCCAAATTCTTCCATCAAGGTGCCAAAGGTGACTGCACCAATGATGATCCACAGCGTCAGCAACATACTATCCATGCCGCCTCTCGACAGCAGGCGATCGATATCCGCAATCCCCGAATTTTCCTGATAGCCATTCGCCATCGCCATCCAGATGCCCTTGATATAGACCAGCGGCCAAGGCAGGGTGGGGTCATTGACAAATCGCTGAATCGCTTGGGGTTGTAGGATTGCGCCGGTGATGCCAGCCGCGATCGCGGCACTCATAATCGCCAGGGAAGCGGGTGTCTTGCGCATGGATAAAAACACCAGAAAAGCCAGCGGGATGAGATTTAAGGGCGTAATCCAAAACAACTGATTTAACTTAGCGAGATCCGATCCGGTTTCAGTGATACTGACGGGATTCGTTTGTAATCCCAGGACAATAAAACAAATCAGAGCGATCAAAAATGCGGGAATTGAAGTCCAGATCTGGTTGCGAATGTGGGTGTAAATATCAAGGCCGACCAGTTGCGCACTGAGAATTGAAGTCTCCGACAGGGGCGAAGTCTTGTCTCCTAGATAAGCTCCAGAAATGACGGCTCCGGCGGTAATGACAGGCGAGACACCCGTCAAAGCCGCGATGCCGACTAACCCTACCCCAATCGTGCCGACAGTCGTCCAAGAGCTGCCAATACTGAGGGCCACGACGGCACAAATGAGCGCAGAAGCAGCATAAAACCAACTGGGTTGGAGCAGTTGAATCCCGTAATACACCATTGTAGGAATCGTGCCTGACATGTTCCAGGTGCCAATCAGCGCCCCCACTGCTAACAAAATGAAAATAGCAGTGGACACCGACGATATGGCGCGAGCACCCGCAGCAGCGATGTCATCTGGAGAGTGACCATTTTTGAGAATGATCAGGGATGCCACCATCGCACTCACGAGTAACGCGACCTGGACTGGTCCATCGATCGCCGCCTGCCCAAATAAGAAAACGCCCCCTGAAATCGAGAGGATCAGAACAGCTAGCGGAATGAAGACATCCAGGTATGAAACCTCCCGAATTCTGGCGGGTGATGGTGGTTGTTGCGACATGATCATCTCCTGATCGATGAGTGAATGAAATGAGGTATCAGCAAAATCTTGGCAAAGTCAGAGGGCGCGATCGATGGCCGAGCAAAATACTTAAACTGAGGCAAAACTGATCTTATGTTGAGGTTTATTTTTGCTCACATTTAACCAACATTCTGTTCATATCGATCGCCTTTATCACTTCCGTCCATTCAGATTATCAGCCTAGTGAATTATCAATCTTAAAGTGGTGCATATCGCCGTGTTTCGACTCGCGTTCGACCCTTCGGCTTAAGCTCAGGACGAAAGCTGAGTGCTAACGCCGAAGTCTCAACACTCGTTCTCTGTGGCTGGAGCGGAGTCAAAACCCACCATCTTTGACTTGACAGATCACTAGTTGCATCGAGTACTCAATGGAGTTCAGCCATCAATCAACGCTAGCACTCAAGGAATTGGCGATTCCGTGGTGTATCCACTCTAGGATGGGTCAGGTGCTAGTCATAACGCATCGCCAGGATGTGATTCCCAGTCACCATCCTCAACACTGAAAACCGAATACAAAAGTAATGATGCATTAAATTTTCACTAACGCATCATGAGTATATTAGGGGTTAATTGAAATCGACTGATTCTGCAGGTAAAGATTGAATCAAGTCTTTGAATTTTATTTAGTGTATAGCTAAAGACATAGAAACTGGTATTAATTTATTATTACGAATACATTGGGATTGCCGATGGCGCTAATCAGCCAGTCTCAACATCGGGATTATGCCTGTTTAAACTCCGCCAACCAAGCTTCAGCCGAGGCGTTCGCTTGCCTCATCGATTCTCCCAGAGATGGGGTGGCGGTGAAGATGTCAGAGCGTGGGATAATTTCGGCAATGCTGGTTTTGGTTAACTGTTTCAGAACCAGGGGTTCCACACCTGCCAGCATCAATTTACTATTGCGATCGCTCAATTCCGTCGCATAGCGTCCCAGTAAATTGATGAAGGTGCTACCCAGTTCATTCCGTCCCCGTAGCCCCAAAATTACGACGGATTGATGGGCGGTATACGGAGAAGGCAGAGCGGCTCGCAAAATGTCGGCACTGGCATAGAAGACGCTGCCATAGAAATGCAAAATTGTGATGGCGTGGGACGGCAATTGTGCGGGGGCAGATTGTTCCTGAAAGACGGTGCCCGTCCCCTCGATGAGGATTTGCTTGACTTGCACATCCAGCGACGATCGATAAACCTGGATCAAGATGGAGAGTACGACACCCAGCACAACAGCTTGTTGGATAGGCAGCAACAGCGTCGCCAAAAAGGTGGTGAGCATGACGATGCGGGGTGGCCAACCCGTCACCCAGACATCACTCCATTTCTGCACATTGAACGACTGAAACCCGGCGACCACCAATAACGCCGCGATCGCAGGCTGCGGAAAGCGTTCCACGACACCGCCAAACACTAGCACCGTCACGACGACCAGCGGCCCCACCAACACAATTGACCACCGCGAAACGGCTCCCGCACTGATGTTAATCGCGGTGCCCGACACACTGCCACCCAGCGGAATGCCCTGGAACACGCCTGCCCCCACGTTGCACACCCCCTGCGCCAGAAAGTCTTGCCAAGCTTTACCATATCGCCCATCGGGATTGGGAATTGTTTTCCCCACCCCGGCTCCCTGAATCAGACCCACCAACCCGACAGAGATCGCACCCAGCAAGATTTGGGGGAACAATGCCAGATCCGGGAGCATCGGCATGGGCAGCGATCGCGGCACCGGGGCGATGTCCTTCACCAATTGCACAGAGGCGGGTTGCCACAGGGCGGTCAGTCCCGTAATGCAGAGGAGCGCCAACACCAGGTTAAATTGCTTCAGTGGAGTCCGTTTCAAGGCCAGGATCAGGGCGATCGCCACTAACCCGATGGCGGTCGTGGCCAGATCGGTGCGATTCAGATAGAGGAGCAGATCGAAGGTCTGAGTGATGCGATTGCCCGCGTCACTACTGAAACCCGTCAATCGTCCCAGTTGCCCCAGCACGATCGCGATCG
>JAIXVO010000664.1 GCA_027482985.1 Cyanobacteriota bacterium | reverse complement strand
GGACTTCACCAATTACCGATTACCAATTACCAATCACCAATTACCAATTACCAATTACCAATCACCAACTACCAATCACTAACTATCAATTACCAATCACCCATTACCAATTACCAATTACCAATTACCCATTACCAATTACCCATTACCAATTCCCAATCCCCCACTCACTACTCCCCCCTCCTATTACTATGCCAGTTCAAACATTAGACATTTCCCCGGTCGGACGGGTTGAAGGCGATTTAGATGTTCGGGTGGAAATTGAAGATGGTCAGGTGGTTAACGCCTGGACTCATGCCGAACTGTTTCGAGGTTTTGAAATTATTCTCAAGGGCAAAGATCCGCAAGCGGGATTGATTGTCACGCCGCGTGCTTGTGGGATTTGTGGTGGATCACACCTGACCTGTGCGTCCTGGGCGTTGGATACGGCCTGGGGGACGGAGGTACCGCGCAACGCAATTCTTGCCAGAAACTTAGGGCAGTTGGCTGAATCGATTCAAAGTATTCCGCGTTATTTTTATGGCCTGTTTGCGATCGATTTAACCCACAAAAAGTATCAACAGAGTCCCTTCTACGAAGAAGCCTGTCGGCGCTTTGCCGCCTATACGGGCACTTCTTACGAATTGGGCGTGACGATTTCCGGGAAGCCCGTCGAGATTTATGCCTTGCTGGGGGGTCAGTGGCCGCACTCCAGCTACATGGTGCCCGGTGGGGTGATGTGTGCGCCAACGCTGACGGACATTACCCGCGCCTGGTCGATCCTGGAGTACTTCCGCACCAACTGGTTAGAACCCGTTTGGCTTGGTTGCTCGTTGGAACGCTACGAGGAAATTCAAACCTATGAGGACTTCCTGGCGTGGTTGGATGAAGACCCGAAACACGCGAATTCTGACCTGGGCTTCTATTGGCGAATGGGATTGGACATCGGCCTCGACCAATATGGAGCGGGTGTTGGGAAATATGTCACCTGGGGTTATTTGCCGCACGAAGACCGGTATCAAAAGCCCACCATTGAGGGTCGTAATGCGGCGCTAATTATGAAGAGTGGCGTATATGACAGCTTTACCGATACTCACACGTTGATGGATCATGCTTTGGCGCGGGAAAACACCAGCCATGCCTGGTACAACGAAGGCAATGCGGACGTGCATCCCTTCGATCGCATCACCACCCCCATCCAAAAGAACGATCACGACTTCAGCGGCGCTTATTCCTGGTCGAGTGCCGTCAGCCACATCCAATCCGGTCGCCTGGAAGCGGGAGCCTTAGCACGACAACTGGTAGCGGGCGGCAGACATGGCGAATCCTGGCAACACTATGATGGCTTCATCCTGAGTATGTTCAAAGCAATGGGCGGCGCGAACATTCATGTGCGGCAAATGGCGCGAGTGCATGAACTAGTGAAACTCTACCGTCAAGCCGAACATTGCCTGCGCGAATTCCATTTGAATGAGCCGTTCTACATCAAACCCGTCGAGAAAGACGGACGCGGTTGGGGCGCAACCGAAGCCGCTCGGGGCGCACTCTGCCACTGGGTGGAAATTGAAGGCGGCAAGATCAAAAACTATCAAATGATCGCCCCCACCACCTGGAACGTCGGCCCCCGCGATGGCAACGATCAACTCGGCCCAATCGAGTCCGCCTTGATCGGCACCCCCATCCAAGATCCCACCGACCCGATCGAAGTCGGTCACGTCGCGAGATCGTTCGACTCCTGCCTCGTCTGCACCGTCCACGCCCACGACGCAAAGACTGGTGAGGAGTTGGCCCGGTTTAGAACGGCGTAGTAATACGTTGGTAATGGGTAATGGGTGATGGGTAATGGGTCGGTCATTGGTAATGGGTAATGGGTAGTGGGTCATAGGTACTGGGTAATGACTCAGCCTAACTATCAATCACCAATCATCAATCACCAATTACCACTCACCAATTACCACTCACCCACTACCCATTACCACTCACCCATTACCTATTACCTATTACCCATTACCCATTACCCATCACCCATTACCCATTACCAATTACCCCCTTATGCTCACAATCATTGGCTGTGGTAATCCCAATCGTGGCGACGATGGGGTGGGAGTGGCGATCGCCCAACGCCTCCAAACCCATCTCGCGCAATCGCCGATTCCGCATGTGCAGGTGTTTGACTGTGGGACAGCGGGGATTGAGGTGATGTTTCGGGCGAAGGGGAGCGATCGCCTGATCATTATTGATGCGTGTTCGACAGAATCGGAACCGGGAGCAGTGTTTGAGGTGCCGGGTTCAGAACTGGAAGCTTTGCCGGGACCGAGTTATAACCTGCATGATTTTCGGTGGGATCATGCGTTGGCGGCAGGACGCAAAATTTTTACCGAATTTCCTCAAGATGTCATGGTGTATTTGATTGAAGCTGCCAGTCTAGAGTTTTGTTTGGAACTCAGTCCGGTCGTGCAAAAAAGTAGTGATTTGGTATTTTCTAAAATCCTGGATCGGCTGGCAGTGTAATTGAGCTAGAATTTCAACGACTGTGCTCAGAATCGAACTCTGGGTAAAGTCGTTGTCGTTTGCCTCACCGCTGACCGCATCCCCTCTATGGACTTGCAATTCAACCGTATCCCAACCGTGGAACCGTATAACCGTAGGATGTGTTAGGCACTAGCCGTAACGTATCTTAGGAATGTGCTGCTTGTGCATCATCCTGTTCTATTCAGGTTTAGATATTATTTTTGCGAGTGTTTGATTAACTGCTGATCTATTGTCAATTGTTTATCTTTTCGTTGTGGTGTGTTTTCATGAGCCAGTGGATTACTTATTCATTTTTGAGTGTTGGATGGATTTTAAGTTTAGTTGGAGTTAGCCCGATCGCCGCCAACCCCGCAACAGCAGCACCGATCGCCCCCCAGTGGTACAACTGTCGGACGCGGGAGGTGTTTACCCCGGCAAAACAAGCCTGGTGCGATCGCGTCAAGGTGCTGCAAAGTGCGACGTACCTGGTACCCGCCAATCTGGAACGGCAAGCGCCGCTCGTCAAGGTGACACTGAAAAATGGGCGGTATCAGCAACCGGGGGGCAAACTGCGGGTGGAATTGGTGAATGAGCAGAATTGGTTGACCTTTGGTGATCTGAATGGCGATGGCAAACAGGATGCTGCCGTGATTCTGGGAGTCGCTTTAGATCCGAATGGCAAAGCTTTGGGGACATTTTTAAGTGCGGTCATGGATGTGGATGGCAAAGCTCAGGCGATCGCGCCCATTTGGTTAGGCGAACGGATTCGGTTGAATGCCCCGATTACCGTCAACTCGCGGGGCATTACGGTGCCCTTCTTGACGATGACCGAGGTGATTAACCGAACATATGTGATGCAGGAGGCAGTGATTGAACGTGGTAAACCCTGAATCTTCCTTAATTTCGACAGGACATTTAGCGGGTTTGGCGGCAGTCAAAGCGCTGGTGGATGCCGCCTACGATCTCTTTCGCACGGTTGATACGGGCACTGTTGCGGACTATATTCCGGCGCTGGCAAAGGTGCCGCGTAACTTGTTTGGCATTTGTCTGGTGGGGGTGAATGGTAGCAACTATGCCATTGGCGATACCGACTATGAATTTTCGATTCAAAGTGTGTCCAAGCCGTTTGTGTTTGCCCTGATCTGTCAGGCGATTGGGGAAGATGTGGCGCGGGAAAAGTTGGGCGTGAATAATACAGGACTGCCGTTCAACTCCGCGATCGCTATTGACTTGATTGAAGAAGGGACGAGTAACCCGATGGTGAATGCTGGGGCGAT
>JAIXVO010000429.1 GCA_027482985.1 Cyanobacteriota bacterium | reverse complement strand
GAATACCGGTGAGTCGGCAACAGCCGCACCCCTAGTAACCAGTTCACCGCAAACTCAGTCTTCAGAAAAGATCGCGCAGGCTCCGACGACAGCACCCGCGATCGCGACGTTTCAAACGCAGGTGCGGAAAGCGGGCTTTTCTGCCGATGGGCAACACTTTATGGTGTTAGAAAGTTGGCGAGACACGGGCGCAGGCATCCCGCAAGCCGCCATGCAGGTCGTGAATTTGCCCAGTAATACGTGTGTTGCCAAGGGCTGTGTCCGGACTCAGTTTAAAGAATCGCAAGCCAATTTGAGTACAACCGCCGCCGAACAGGAACTCCTGAACCAAACGCAACCACTGCGGCAAGCCTTGAACCTGACGGCACCCAGCCCAGGTACGCCCTTACCCGTGCTGGCGCGATCGCGGGCGGGAGACGACAGTGAAACGATGACCGTCCGCCTCCAGAATAATCAACCGCTGCAACTCAAATTGACCCAAAAACAAATCGCTTCCACGATGGCAGGCGGCACGGCAGAGAAAGATCAGGCGGCGATGCAAATTGAAGTGACGTACAACGGCAAAACGCGATCGCTGGGTTCGCTGAGCAAGATGCACGATTGGGTGCAGGAATTTTCGATTCGGGAAGTCCAGCAATCGCCCGATGGTAAAGCGATCGCCATCCTGGTCACCGCTGCCGAACGCACCTTTGAAGGCACCCTCGGCATCACGATGATTCAGGGCTTGGCTTTGTAGCCAGGGGATGGCGACCATAACCCACCATTTTTGCCAACGCCAAAGCTGAATCGTCGAGGTTTTGCCCTCTGCCCTCTGCCCTCTGCCGCCTGCCTGACTGCACTACCGCAACAAGCCCATCCATGTTGCCGTTCCCACGATGCCATCCGGTTCCAGGCTGAGTTTGCGCTGCGCTGCTTTGACTGCCGCCTGTGTTTCCGCGCCAAACACCCCATCGGCAGACCCTTTCAAATAGCCGAGCGATCGCAGCCGTTCCTGTAACCCTTCGACCGCTGACCCCTTCATGCCAATCCGCAAGATCGGCAAGGTCGCCACCTCGGAAGCCGCCGCTTGAGTCGTACTGGTCGGCGCGGTTGGTTTCGTGCCGGGGGTCGGTTTGGGCGCGGGTTTTGCCCCCGTGGATGGGGTCCCTGCTGGCAAGGGAAAGGAGTCAGCAGTACTGGGCTTTGCCGGGGTCGGAGTGGGTGCCGTAGCCGTGACAGCGGGTGCTGGGGGTAAGAGGCGATTCCAGGTATCTGTCCCCACGACCCCATCTGCTGTTAAATTAGCCGATTTTTGAAACTGACTGACCGCCGCTGCCGTCGCCTCGTCATAGGTGCCACTCACAGCGCCCCCATAATATCCCAGAAGTTTCAGCATGGCCTGGAGTTCTGTCACCGCTTCTCCCTGGCTACCGGACTTGAGCAAGGGGCGGGTCGTCGCATTGGTCGCCGGGGCAGGGCGGGGCGGCGAGTTGGGTGATTGAGCGGCAAGCGGTGGCAGTGCCCCACCCATCAGACTGCCGAGAGTCAACAATGCCAACACCAGGAGCCGAGAGCGGGAGTAAGGGCGGGCGGGAATCAGTTGGACGTTGCCAAACATGACGCAATTCCTGTAACGATTGAGTAAAACAAACTTGCAAGTCTGGGGAAAATTACCAGGTGCAGTCAGCGTCTTGCCGTAATACTAGAGGGAGCGGGTTGCCGTTTGAGCGGAATTAAGAGCTTACTATACGAGACTAACCGCAGTTTTCCAAGCGATCGCCGGGAACCTGCGACCGATCCAACTTCTGTCGGGAGAAGCGTGTGCTGCCGCAATTTTCACTCTTAAGTCATTTTCAGGGTTGCCTCTTGGGGCTGGTGGTGGGGAGCCAGTGGAGCCACCCGCCAGCCGCAACGCCGCCCCTCGCTGATGGAGAAGTGTGCCCTGGCGACTGGAGCGAGATCGCGATCGACCTGCTGCAAACCCTGACGCGATCGCACCAGTGGCAATCTCCCGCCGTGACCGTTAATCGGCTGAGTCCGGTGCCCGTCCCCCACCGTCAGGTCAGCGGTTTGGCGATCGCCACCCTCCCGCTGGCACTTTACTTCCACGATGATTTGCCCCGACAGCAACACCTCTTGCAAGAAGTGAGCACCGATCTCGGTCTGGATGCGGTGAGTCAGACATGGTTATTGGGGTTTGCCTATGTCATTGCCCAGGCCGTTAAAGGTCAACGGGAGCCGGATCGCCTCATCCCACAAACCCTGGCTTACCTGCGTCTCCACACGCCAGACCCCGCCTCGCTGGCCGCTGTGAACACCACCTTAACCGCGATCTCAACGGCTCAAGCCGAAGCTTACAGTCTCACCCAACTACTGACCACAGGACTGGAACCAACACCCGCGATCGCGATCGCCCTCACCTGCTTCCTCCAAACCCCCACCGATTTACGTCTGGCGCTCAGTCGCGCAACCCGCTGGAGTCTGGCACAACCCCAACAGCAGGACGCAGCCACCATTCCAGCGCTGACGGGTGCCTTGATCGGGGCTTATGCCACTGTCGCCGGTCTGCCTCCATCCACCCTACTGGCGACCCCGGTGGTGCCACGGGTGCCGACGTTAATCGCCCTGGCCGATGAGTTGTTAGCAAGTTGGTCGGGGTTATATGCCGGGGGCGCGATCGCTCAGCCTCTCCCCGTCGCCGCCCCCTGGGTGATGCGCCCATCCACCTCCAGCCACCGGAAGTGAACACCCTCTCTATAATGAAGAGTGCGATCCCGGCAGTGTGCGATCGCGAGGCTCTTACCGATCTGAGACCTGTTTCGCCCCTTTTGTGATGGTATTGGTCATGAAGTTGTTTCAATCACTGGTGCGTCAGTTTGCAGCCAACCGCTCACAACCGGTACACCATCTGCATCAGTCGCTTGAAACCCTCCAGAAACAGTTGGAGCCATTGCGCCGTCCCCTCGATCGCTTAGCACAGTCGGTTCGCACTGTCACCCCACCTGGTTGGTTTGAGCGAGCCTCCCATTCGCCGCTGGTTCTGGGCATTACCGTCCTGACTCTGACCAGCGCTTTGGGTCATCGCTTCTACAACTCACCGCAACTGGATATTGGCAAAGTTGCGACGCAGACGATTCAAGCCCCGGCTTCGATCACCCTTGAAGATCCGAAAGCTACCGAAGAAAGCCGCAAATTAGCGCGAACTGGCGCATTGCCCATCTTGCAATTGGATCAAGCGGTGACGCAACAGGTGCAACGCCAATTGCAACAGCAGCTCCAGCAAGGCACAACCATTCGCGACCTGGCGGGGGCATTTCCATATACCCGCACCGCCGCCTTATCCATTCCTGTGCAAGCCAAGCTCCGTCAAGCCTCTAGAGCCGATTGGCAGCAAATCCTGACGGCGGTTGATCCGGAGTTTCGCCCTGGGGGAGCCTTCGCGACGGAAAAAATCATGGTTGACCCGCCCGCTGTCCCCCTCGCGCCCGCCGCCCGCCAACAGGCGATCGCCGAACTGCGAGCTTATCGGCGATCGGTCGATTTAGGCGCGTTTGTGTTGCTCCGGCAAGAGATTAACGATGCTCGGTTTCGCTATGCCGCCGCGATCGCCACCCTCACCCAACCCGTCTCCCCCCAGTTGCCGAATGATTTTGATCTGGCAGTTTTAAATTTAACGGATACCGAATGGGCGCAACTGCGACAGAACTTACCCCCGATCGCCCACCGGATTCTGACTCAGGGCGTGTCTCCAGGCTTACCCAATACCGTGCTGGCAGATGCGGTCAAGTTGCATCTCGACTCTGGCATCCCGACCGGAGCCCAAGCGATCGCCAGTCAACTCCTGTCGGCCCTGCTCACCCCCAACCTGATTCGCGACGAAGAACAAACTCGGTTGCGGGCGGAAAAAGTTGCCCAGGAAATTCCCCCCGTGATGGTCAGCATTCGGCGGGGCGATGCCATTACGCGGCAGGGCGACGTGATTACCTCCCGCGAGTTTGCCCTGCTGGATCATTTCAAACTCAGTCGGCGGGAAGTGAATGGGTGGGGCTTACTGGGATTTGGCACCCTGGTCAGTGGGGCGGTGGTGATCGTGTGGATCGTCAAACGGCGGTACGCACCCAACCTGCGACGGCGGGATGGCGTGTTGATCTGGCTCCTGAGTTTAAGCACCCCGCTGCTGATTGCATTGCATATTCCGTCCACGAATTTGCCAGCCGTCGGGTTACTGATCAGTAGCTTTTATGGGGCACCGCTGGGACTGACCGTGACTGGCCTACTCACCCTTCTGGTGGGAGTCGGGATGGAGATGAATGTCAGTTTGCTGGTGTCCAGTGCGGTAAGTGGAATTTTGTGTGGTTGGTTGGGCGCGCGGCTGCGATCGCGCGAAGAACTGGCCGTCCTGGGCATTGGCGTGGGACTCTTGCAGGGCACCCTCTACCTATTACTGAACGTGGCCTCCGGAACGGTCTGGTATACCCTGCTGGGGATCAGTGCAGTGCAGGGCGTGATTGGGCTGGCCTGGGTGATTATCGGCATGGGCGGCAGTGCTTATCTGGAACAACTGTTTGACCTGGTG
>JAIXVO010000718.1 GCA_027482985.1 Cyanobacteriota bacterium | reverse complement strand
GCGGCGGCGAGATCCAAATGTTTGGGAATTTTCAGCACAAACGCTTTATCCACAACAATGCTTTCGGAGTATCCCCCAAACGTCATACCGCCCATGTGTTGGTCAGGAGAGTTGAAAGTCCAGGTCGGGCCTTGTTCGCAGAACTGTTCCAGATCTTCCTTGCAGTTTGCACAAGTGAGGCAGGCATCGACCATGCAGCCAACTCCAACGGTATCGCCTGCCTTAAATTTGTTAACGTTTGCACCGACTGCTCTGACACGTCCGATGATTTCGTGACCGGGTACGCATGGATAAGTGGTGCCACCCCACTCGTCGCGGACAGTATGCAAATCCGAGTGGCACACGCCGCAATAGAGAATTTCAATCTGCACATCATGCTGACCGAGATCACGGCGTTGCAAGTTGAAGGGGGCAAGGGGTGTCGTGGCGGTTTGGGCTGCGTAGGCATTAATTTTCATAGCGTCGCGGCGGGTAGTTGCTGGAGCAACTTGAAAAGTCTTGCCTTCAGTGCTGATCTTCGGCATCCTCATGCTCCTTTTGATGTGATTGGTTTGTCAGGAATTTAGCAGCGGACGAACTGCATTTGTTGTGCTTGGAAAAACTTATTTAAACGCTTTGATTAAAGCCTCGAATTGCACATGGAGAACCAGACCAGATAACTTGTGTGTCACAGTAGCCCAGAGCGGGAGAGAGGTTGGGGTGAGGGCGGTTCGAGTTTTGTCAATCAATCCGCTGCGATCGCTCCTGACTACTGATCCCATCGGTCATCCGTCCACATAGTTCACTGGGATGAATGCGGTAAAGCGCCATGACCTCCGTTCGTCCCCAGGCATCAATCCAAGTTCGATTAATCGCAGGCGACAGGGTTGGATTTTGACTTTTGACCAACTGCATGACGCGATCGATATCTTGGGGTGCAGTGATCTGTTCCGCTTGACCTGTCACCGTAATGCTACGCCAATGCTCAAGGTCGTGGACTTCTTCCACTTGCAAACAGACTTCTGGATTCGCATCCATATACTGGGTCTTCATGCCAACCGTAGTGAAGATATAGAGATCTGGATCGTTGAAATAATAGTGCATCGGCACGACATAGGGATGCCCATCCAGGGCACAACCCAAGTGCCCATGGCCAACTTTCTGCAAGAGATCATGAATCTCTTTTGTGCTCATTTCATCAATATCTAACACAGACATTCTCCAAAATTCAGATTGAATCACAGCATGACATTGAACTATTAGAATCGCCAGTCACGATCGCCGACGACTTCTTAAACTTTACCTTCGCTATTTTTGGCGGTTGCCTGAGTCGAATGAATAACTATGACACCTCAATATTGAGTGTGATAGGGTGTTGTTTGATTTCTTGAATGAATTGATTGAAAAAGATACAAAACGTAGGTAAAAATTAGGGATCTGGGCAAAGCATAGAGTAGATTGAAAATCTGCCCGTAAGCATTTAATTCCCTTGCCATTCCCGATCTTCCAATTCTTGCTGTGGCAGTAGCAATGTAGCTTCAATGTCTTGCCGAATCGCCGCCGTCACCTCGCAATTGCTGTGCAAGCAATCGATCAAGAGTTGATTGGCATCATAGTAACGTTGCAGCACCTGTTGTTGGGCAGGCGTAAACTGCCAGGCATGGTGGATGTTGCGGTAACGGGCGATCGTGGCTTTCACCTGGATGACCCAATCCGCATAATTTTCCTGCCACCACACCTGAAGGCGATCGCGGGTTTGACTCTGAGGCGGCAATTGTGCTTGCAATTGCTGAATGGACTTATAAAATCCAGCATCTAGAACCATCACCAGGATGTTACTGAGCGCCTCACTACAGGCATTGACATAGGTAAAATCCTGCCTCTGGTCGTGGGCAAACTCCAGCAGCAAGTTTTCCAATGCTGCGTCTAACACCATGCCCTGATCGAGCGTGCTCGCTAAGGCAAAATGACCTGCCGTATTCGGGCTGTTGGCAAGCGCTAAGTAAAACGCTCGCCTAGTCGCCACTTTAGTTGCATCTGGAATCTGCTGAGATTTACGGCTGGCCCACATCAAAAATTCTTGCAGATAGGGATCTTGAGCCACCAAAGCATCAATCTGTTGCTTCATCAACTGCACAAGCGAATCAGCACTGCGTAACATCGCTACCGTCAACAAAAATATTTCTCGCCAATGTGGATCAGTAATGTGACTGACCAACCCTCCCAACGCCTGCTCTAATCCCCCTAAATTATGGCTAGCCACAATATCACGAGCTGTGAAGTATTCTTGAAAAGCTAGATAGGAAAACGAAAAAATACCTCGCGCACGTTCGATGAGCAGTCCGTGCTGAGCCTCGATCGCGTTCAACATAGCTTCACTTTCAAGTTGCAGTTCTTCAGTTTCCAGCGTCGCACCGGGCAAATTTCGCAAATAATCCCCAATGTATTGCTCGATTGTGCGTTGGTCAAAAAAATACTGCCCCTGCTCAAAGGTCACGGATGCCAACTGACTCAGCAGCCTCAGCTTTTGAGGTAATAAAAAACCGCGGTAAATTTCATCCCGTTCCACCCCTTTGGCTTCATCCCACT
>JAIXVO010000818.1 GCA_027482985.1 Cyanobacteriota bacterium | reverse complement strand
GGCTTCAATGTCGGGATTCATGAAGGCGACACCGCCCAAAATCCCCCCCCCCTCGGCCATGCGATCGGCCAGTTGTTCACCTGCTGGAGTTTGGTAGTAATCCAGGGAGACGAGACAGGCGGCTTGCAGGATGAGGCGATCGCGCCATTCGGCTTGCAAGGTTTGAAACACTTCCAGCGCCATCGCGGCCAGTTTGCCCGCTGAGTCCAGATGGGTGCGAATGGCTTTGGTGCCGTGGGCGTAACTACATTGCAACCCAAACGTCATGCGGCGATATAAGTCCTCGCTGGTCCAGTTTTGGGCGGCATCACGCTCGATGGTGGTTAAGGCTCCAGTAAAGGTACCGTCGGGATTGGGGCAGCGTTCCCAAATGTGCCCTTTGTCCAAATGAGTGTGTAAATCGACAAAGCAGGGAAAGACCATGCCGCCTTGCAAATCGATGGACGGGTGAGTGTAGGTTGTGAGCATTCCGGCGGTGGCTAAACTGGCGATCGCGCCCTCAACAATTTCTAGGTCTACTTTTAATAAACCATCCCGCGTCGCGCCATCATCTCCCGTGGCCCATTCCTTACTTCGTCCTTGCTTACTGCGAACTAGCAGTGCTTGGGGAATATGAGCATTGCGGAGCCAATAATGCGTGGAATTGGGAATCATAGCAACGGATCACCAGCGAGAGGGCAAGCTTAAAAGTATACGGAACAGCCCCAAAGGAGCCGGAAGTTACTTCAGGTCAAGGTGGCATCATGGTTCGACTTCTGCTCCGACGGGAGCAGTGACCCTGTTCAATGCGCTGTAACTGCTAAATCATTTCATATTTGTCATGCCCTCAAAAAAAGAAAATTCTGGCTGTGGTTGTGCGAATATTCCGATTTCTGTGATCCTGATTTTTCTCGGTCTGGGCTATTGGGGCTGGACAAAAATCGATCCGGCGCAGTGGGTGAAATTTTTGCCACCCGCGATCGCGCAATTCGTCCCGCAAGCCCAACCGACCGTGAATCCTGCCCCGCTCCCGTCGCCCTCCGTTCAGCCAGTGCCGAGTCCCACGAATTCACCCAGTCAAAAGGCGGTTGCGATCGCGCCTCGTCCCACGCCTTCACCCAGTCCCAAGGTCGCTCAGATCGCGCCCTCACCGACTCCGAAAGTAGTGCCTCAGACGCATAAAAATTGGGAGAAAAAAGCGATTCGGGGCATTTATTTAAGTCGCTATCAAGTGACAAATAATGCGAGTGAGGCAACGATTCGCGATCGCGTCCGGTTTTATCGCAAGCAGGGATTTAATACGATTATTCATGGCGTTTGGGGGAATGGCTGCACCATGTATCCCAGTCAGGTGATGCAAAAAACGTTTGGGTTTAAAAGTTGTCCGAATCAGTTTCAAGATCAATGGCTGAATTGGTTAATTGATGAAGCCCATCAGCAGGGCATGGAAGTCCATGCTTATTTCGAGAAGGGGATTAAAATCGACAAAAACAGTCCCATTTTTGATACGGCGATCGCGAACCGCTGGTTAGTTCCTGGAGTCGATCGCACCTATGCGGGCATTGATCATTATGTGCTGGATGTAGAGATTCCCGAAGTCGCGGCTTTGTTTAAACAAATCTCGGTTGAGTTTGTGAAGCAATACCCGCAAATTGATGCAGTGCAGTGGGATGACTATCTAGGCTATCATGCCGAACTGCCGGGAAAAGTCGATCGCACGACGAAATTAACCAAATTTGTGCGCGAAATGCGATCGGGGATCAAACAACAAAATCCCCGTGTAAGCTTCGATCTTTGCCATCACAATCCCTACTGGGGCAAACGTTACTTTGCCGCCGATTGGGAAAATTGGGGCATGGATCGCGTCTTCATCCAGACCTACAATGATGCCAATTTCCAGGCAGAATTAAATTACGCCCAAAATTACGCAGGTGTATCCATTTCTGACCAGCAGTTAGGGCGCTTAAAAGAATTGATCAACAATCCCAAAATTAAAAGTGTGTTGGTCTTTCCCATGCACGGCAACCCCGAAGCTGCCGCCACCCGCGTCCAAAAAGCCACCTTTTGAGGGGCAGGAACGTAAATCCAATCCCCTGCGAGGTCTGTATGTCATCGGTCAAAATAGTTAAGTTGAGCCATGATGAGTATCCTCTGCATCCCTCTTCGGATTGTTTCGGTCGCTCCGATGTCTGGCTAGACTGCGCCTTGGCGGCAGGCTAACCACTTCTCTACCACCTTCTAATTGTTTCTTCTGCCAATCTGCAAACATCGCATCCAAATCGTAGTTAAAAGATTTGGCGTGTTCTGCTCGAATCTGATGAATTTCATCTAAGATTTCATCTTGCCACATCGCTCAATCTCCTAATAACTCATAGGGAGTGCAAATTACAGGTAACCGATAGCCAAAATCCAGACTAATCTCTTCCAGCTTTCTTTGAATCTGTGCATTGGCAATATGCTTACAGTTCCAGGTTAACAGGTAATCTAAACCGTGGACGGTAGCGGCTGCAATGTGAACTGCGTCATCCGCAGCCTTGGGCGGCAGATTGCTGCGGGAAAGAAACTGAGCCGCTAGATTGCGGACAGATTGATTGAGTTCCATCAAGGGTAAACCATTAAGAATTTCCAACCGTTTTAGCGCAATTTCTGCGTCTCCCCGTCCCACCTCATCTAGAACAACTTGCGAAATATAAAGTGTAAATGTGTTCCTTTGAAACTCCCACCACGCCTTTGTCACTTCAATATTGGCGGCCAAAATCAGATCCCTGGTTGATCTGGCAGTGAGGTATTCCAAAATACTGGTTTCAATGTAAACAGTTTCACGCATGTCTCGTCTTGGAAATTTTTGGGGATCATCCTTCTGGTTCAAGGCGAATCAGTTTGCCGTTGGCTTCATCGG
>JAIXVO010000615.1 GCA_027482985.1 Cyanobacteriota bacterium | reverse complement strand
TCGGGGAAGAAACGGTGCCGTACCTGCGCGGTCTGGGGCAAGAAGCGCAAGAATGCCGCAACTGGGGGCCGCAACAAGATCTGTTTAAATACAGTGCGCCCTTCCGCAAGGTGCCTCAATTCATTACCACCTTTGCCGCCTACGATCGCCCCTTGCCCGATCAGCACGTTTACGGCTCTGGCAACGATCCGCTGGAAATCCAATTCGGCGCAATTTTCCCGAAAGAGAAAGCCAATCCCAGCACGCGTCCGGCTCCCTTTGGGAAGGACACTCGCCGGATTCTGATCAACCGGGGCGCAGGCATCAATAACCAACTGAGCAACCCTGCCGCGCGGGGTATCGCGCCTGGTTCGCTGGGGCCGAAGGTGTTCAAGCTGGATCAAATTCCCAGCTACACGCGCTCGTTTGCGAAGGGTGGCGGTAACTCGAAGGGAGTTAGCGTTAAGTATGCCGAAAGTTCCACGCAGGCATTGATCCGGGCTGCTTACCTGCAAGTCTTCGGGCGGGATGTGTATGACGGGCAACGGCTCAAAGTCGATGAAATCAAGCTGGAAAACGGCGAAATCACCGTCCGGGAGTTCGTCCGCCGCTTGGCCAAATCCAACCTGTTCCGGAGCCTCTATTGGACTTCGTTGTACGTCACCAAATCAATCGAGTACATCCATCGCCGGTTGTTGGGCCGCCCCACCTACGGACGGCAGGAAATCAACCAGTACTTCGACATCTGCGCCAAGAAAGGCTTCTATGCGCTGGTGGATGCCATCATTGACAGCGATGAGTACAACGAAACCTTCGGTGAAGATACCCTGCCCTATGAGCGGTATCTGACTCCCGGCGGTTTAGCGTTGCGAACGAATCGGGTTGGCGCCATTGCCGATAAAGCCGCGAAAGTGGTGCAGGAGACAACACCTCGGTTTGTGGAACTGGGTGTGGTCACGGAAATGCGATCGGAACCCGATGTGGAATTCCGCATCAGTCAGGGCGTGAGCAAGAAGCGGGAACAAACCAAAGCCTTCAAGCTCACACAAACTGCCGATAAAGCGAACCTCAAGACGTTGGTCGGAGCCGCTTATCGTCAGGTGTTTGAGCGGGATATTGCGCCTTACATCGTGAAGAACGATTTCAGCGAACTGGAAAGTAAGCTGAGCAACGGCGAAATCACCGTGAAGGAATTTATCCTCGGCTTAGGGACTTCCAGCCTCTATATCAAGGAGTTCTATACGCCCTATCCCAACACGAAAGTGATTGAGTTGGGGACGAAGCACTTCCTGGGACGCGCACCCCTGGATCAGCCGGAAATTCGCAAGTACAACCAGATCCTGGCAACGGCTGGCTTGAAAGGATTCGTCAGTGCTTTAGTGAATAGCCCTGAGTATGCGGAAGCGTTTGGCGAAGATACGGTGCCCTTTAACCGCTATCTCACCCTGCCAGCGGCCAACTTCCCCAATACCCAAAAGCTGTACAACACGCTCACCAAGCAAAACAAAGACCTGGTGGTGCCCAGCTTTGAACCCGTGCAGGTGCGGATGGATGCGACCAAAATGCCGTTGATGGGCAAAGCGCTGGCAGACTTAGCCGGAGCCGCGCATCAAACGGATAAAGCGAAGCAGTTTACGGATGTGGGTCGCGCCGTTGTGAGTGGGGTGGATCTCGGTTTGGATGCGTCTGTCGATGCCTCTCGCCGCAAACCCGCTCGGATCTATCGCCTGATGCCGGGGATGTCGGCCACCGAAATCGACTCTGTGCTGGATGCGGTTTATGTGCAGGTGATGGACGTGCCCAGCGGTCAGGTGCCCGCCCAGTTCCGCAGTCCGGAATGGGAAACTAAACTGCATCAAGGTGAGGTTTCGGTGCGTCAGTTTGTCACAGCTTTGGCGAGTTCCGATGCCTATGTCCAACGTTTTTATGCGCCTTACCCCAGCGCCAAGGTGATTGAGTTTCTGTTCCGGCACCTGTTGGGACGGCTCCCGGCCTCTGCCGCCGAAGTCTCCGAGTACAGCCAACTGTTGGCGGATAGTGGGCTCAAAGCCGCGATCGCGTCCCTCTTGAATAGCGCTGAATATGCTCGTTACTTCGGGGAAGACGTGGTGCCTTACCAACGGTAAGTCTCAATGATCGCGGTTCACTCAAGCTGAACCGCAACCCTATGAATGTCAAACCCCCTTCATCCATTGGATCAAGGGGGTTTTCTATAGAACGATTAACAGTCTAAATCACCGGATTCATGGCAAGTCGGTGATTGCCGTTACGGCTGATCAGAGCTGGAAACAATGAATTGCACATCGTACTGCGGATCGTAGGCTGGCATTTGGTAGGCAGCAGTCGAGTGGTGATTCACCCGCGCCATGTAGCCCATGTAGTCTCCCATCAAAAAGTAAACGCCGACGAGTGCGGCAGCGGCAAAGGCCACCAACGTTCCCGCCAACATCAGGGAGAACTCATGGTGCTCGATCGCCTCCTGCATCAGATGCAGGGACCAAGCCACCAGAGCAATCACAATCGCAAGAATGAGTATCAGCATACGTTACGTATTGTAACAGAAGCTTAAAAAATGGCACATAAGTCAGCGATCACAAAAATAGAGTTTGTCAACAGTCCAGTGCTCAAAACCCTAATACTTGTAGGGGCAGGTTTAGACAGCATGATTGCCATTTCTCAAACCTGAGGCAAAACCTGCCCCGCTAGAGGGAAGATTTTTCTTGAGCAGCCGCCAAAAAAAGCGGCACTTCACTCACAGTAAGCGCCGCTTTAAGTTTTCTAATGTTTCTTAATGTTTCTTTCGAGGTTAGGGATAAAACGCTAATTTCGGGAGTCCCAGCATTTCATCCCAACCCATCATGATGTTGAGACATTGAATGGCTTGTCCGGCCTGCCCTTTCATCAAATTGTCGATCGCCGAGAGGACAATAATGCGTGCCGTCCGGGGGTCTACTTCCAGACCGAGATAACAGAGATTAGTGCCGTAAGCCCATTTGGTTTGGGGGTAGACACCACTGGGTAACACTTTCACCCAGGGCGAACTGCGGTAGAACGCACTGTAAATCGTTAATAAATCTTCTCGTACCAGCCCCGGATCACGAAGGGTGGCGTAGACGGTGGCGAGAATACCTCTAGGCATAGGAATCAGGTGGGGCGTGAATTGCACCAATACCTCATGCCCTGCCAGATCACTACAAATTTGTTCAATTTCCGGCGTATGGCGATGTCGCGCGACCCCGTAGGCACCCAGTGAACTATCGGCTTCCGCCAACAACATATTGGTTTTTGCCTGTCTGCCGCCGCCCGATGTGCCCGATTTCGCATCAATAATCGCCGTTTCCGGGACAATTAAGCCTTGCTTTAACAGAGGTGATAATGCCAGCAAACTGGCTGTGGGGTAACAGCCTGGACAGCCAACGAGTTGGGCCTGGGCGATGCGATCGCGATACAGTTCCGGTAACCCGTAGACTGCCGTTTCCGCCACTTCCTGATCGGTGCGTTCAATGCCATACCAGGTAGAGTAAACCGCCAGATCCGAGAAGCGATAGTCAGCGGACAGATCCAGCACTTTGCAGCCTTTTTCCAGCAGTTTGGGAGCCATTTTGCAGGCCAACCCATTCGGCAGGGAGAGAAAGACCACCTGGCAGCGATCGGCAATCACATCTAGGTCAATCGGTTCTACGACCAGCTTCACCTGATGTTCTAAATGAGGATATAGGTCAGAAAACGGTTGTCCGGCACTACTCTCCCCCCCCAGGTAGGCGAGTTCCAGGTGCGGATGATCCATCAAAATTCGCACTAACTGCACCCCGCCATACCCGGATGCACCAATAATTCCAACCGGAACACGCCCCGAATCGCCCATGACTCTAACAACCTTACTGAAGGGGAACCAGACTAATTTTTGCTGAACTTTGCTGCATTGTAGTATCCCTTACTCACTTTTGGGAGGAATCCATCAGGGATCTAAATCAGCCTGGACAGGAGGAAGAATGAATGGAATTTAAATGGGGGTGTCGAGCCAGAAGCACTAGAATTTAAATAGACGAACTTCTTTACGAAACTTCACGGTGATACTTTGAATCTTTCCGCCGACGCTCCTCATACCGCTGCTTTTCAATTCGACCCGATCGCCGCTGCCCTGGCTGACCTCAAGGCGGGTCGGGCACTGGTGGTGGTGGATGACGAAAACCGGGAGAACGAGGGCGATGTGGTTTGTGCAGCGCAATTCGCGACCCCAGATTTGATCAACTTCATGGCCGTTGAGGCGAGGGGCTTAATTTGTTTGGCGATGACGGGCGATCGCCTGGATGAACTGGATCTGCCCCTCATGGTCACCAAGAATACGGACAGCAACCAGACCGCATTTACTGTCAGCATTGATGCGTCGCCCCATTTAGGCGTAGGCACGGGTATTTCCGCCGAAGACCGCGCCCGCACGATTCAGATTGCCATCAATCCCTCCACCCGCCCGGATGACTTGCGGCGACCAGGGCATATCTTCCCGTTACGGGCACGCGAAGGCGGTGTCTTAAAACGCGCTGGCCATACGGAAGCAGCAGTCGATTTATCCCGCTTAGCCGGACTTTATCCCGCTGGGGTCATTTGCGAGATTCAGAATCCGGATGGCTCGATGGCCCGACTGCCAGAGTTGATTGAATATGCCAAAACTCATTCGCTGAAAATTATTAGCATTGCTGACTTAATCAGCTACCGCTTAGAGCATGAGCGGCTGATTTCCCGCGAGGCGATCGCGGATCTCCCCACCGAATTTGGGCATTTCAAGGTTTATGCTTACCGTCATACCCTGGACAACTCGGAACATATTGCGATCGTCAAAGGCGACCCAGCGCAATTTCCTGATCATCCCGTTTTAGTTCGGATGCACTCTGAATGTTTAACCGGAGATGCGATCGGCTCGCTCCGCTGTGATTGCCGGATGCAACTGCAAGCAGCGCTGAAAATGCTGGAAAGTGTGGGGCAGGGCGTAGTGGTCTATTTACGGCAGGAGGGGCGCGGCATTGGCTTGGTGAATAAGCTGAAAGCCTACTCCTTGCAGGACATGGGCCTGGATACGGTGCAGGCGAACGAGCATTTGGGCTTCCCGGCTGACCTCCGAAATTACGGCATGGGAGCGCAAATTCTGCACGATTTGGGAGTGCGGCAAATGCGGCTGATCACCAACAATCCCCGCAAAATTGCTGGCTTAAAAGGCTATGGGCTGGAAATCACGGAGCGAGTCCCGTTGCTGATTGAGGCCACGACGTACAATTCCTCCTACCTCTCGACTAAAGCTGAGAAGTTAGGGCATTGGATGCTGCAAACTTTTCTGATCACCCTGTCCCTGTCCTGGCAAGAAACCCCATCCAGCGTCAACGATTGGTATCAACGGTTAGAACAAATCCGCCAGTTAGCCCAAACCCACGGCTTGCTGCTCCAGGAAGAAGTGCGTCCCGTCGCCAAAGCCGTGTTTGAAGGGTCGCCGTTAATTGTGCATTTGGGCTTAAAACAGGTGCCCACAGAGCAACACGCCTGGTATGAAGGGCCGAATCATCCGCAGCGCTTGGCGATCGCCCAAATTCTGGATGACTTGGTGGCAATGCCCCACTTACACCAACTGGAGTTCATCATCTCAGCCGGGGCTGATCCGCTGATTGGGCTACAAGTGCAACTCGATCGCCAGGTATTGCCCCTGACTGCCGCACCGCTGGAGCAGATCGCTGACCTGTCGCCCCAAACGATCTATAGTTTCACCGCAACTTCTGTGGCTCATTCATAGTCGGCTGAAGTTGCTTTTGCCTTTATAAAGAAAGTGAACAGCGATCGCAAACTAAGGTAGCCTGAATAGGCGTTAGCGTCTCTGCGAGGTATTTGTGATGTTCAAAGGTTCGTTATCAGCCCTGAAACTGGCTGTGATTGGGCTTTGTGTGCTGTTACTGGCGAGCCCTGCCAGCGCGCACCATGCGATGGGCGGCGAAGTCCCCACCAATTTTGGTCAAGGCTTTTTAGCCGGTTTGGCGCACCCCGTAATTGGGCTGGATCACCTGGCGTTTGTGGTGGCAGCTGGCTTGTTGGCAGTCACGAAACGGCGTGGCCTCTGGATTCCGATCGCCTTTGTCGTCGCCGCGTTAGTTGGTACTGCCGTGCATTTGCAAGGGGTGACAGTGCCAGCGGCGGAATTTTTAGTCGCCGCCTCAGTGCTTGGATTTGGCATCCTGCTGGCATTACCGCAAAGTCCCAATTTAATGGTGCTGATTGGGCTGGGCGCGATCGCCGGGATTTTCCATGGTTACGCTTATGGGGAATCGATTGTGGGCGCTCCAGTCCAACCCCTAGTCGCCTACTTGCTGGGCTTTACGGCGATCCAATTGGCGATCGCGGTACTCGCGGCAAAAGTCGGGCAACTGGCGGTACGGTTGGTGGATCAAACACCGTCCTCGCTACGATATGCCGGGTTTACGATTTGTGGCCTGGGTGCGGCGTTCATGGTGTCCCGTCTTGGCTTATGATCGATGGCCTGTGAACTTTTTAGCGCTGCAATCGCCCTATGACTGAGTACCGCATTACGTTGTTGGCTGGAGACGGCATTGGCCCCGAAATTATGGCAGTCGCCGTCGAGGTGCTGCAAGTCATCGGGCGCCAGTTCGATCTCCAGTTTGAGTTTCAGTCGGCATTGCTGGGAGGAGCGGCGATCGAGGCGACGGGCGAACCCCTGCCAGCGGCCACGATCGACACCTGTAAAGCCAGTGATGCGGTGCTGTTAGCGGCGATCGGGGCACCCCAATACGACACCTTGCCGCGCCATTTGCGTCCCGAAACCGGACTGTTGGGCATCCGGTCGGCGCTGCAACTGTTTGCGAATCTGCGGCCTGCCAAAATTTTGCCGCAGTTGATTGATGCCTCTAGCCTCAAACGTGAGGTTGTGGAAGGGGTAGACATCATGGTGGTACGCGAGTTGACGGGCGGCATTTATTTCGGTCAGCCGAAGGGCATTTTTGCGACGGAATCCGGCGAGAAGCGGGGTGTGAACACAATGGCTTACACCGAGCTGGAAATCGATCGCATTGGCCGACTAGCCTTTGAAACTGCCCGCAAACGCACGAAAAAACTGTGTTCGGTCGATAAAGCGAATGTGCTGGATGTCTCGCAGTTGTGGCGCGATCGCATCACGGCGCTAGCGGCGGAGTATCCCGATGTGGAACTGTCCCATATGTATGTGGACAATGCCGCCATGCAATTGGTACGCAATCCCCGCCAATTTGACACGATCGTGACCGGGAACTTGTTTGGCGATATTTTGTCGGATGAAGCCGCTATGTTGACTGGCAGTATTGGGATGTTACCGTCTGCCAGTGTGGGAGCGGGCAAACCGGGCTTATTTGAACCGGTGCATGGTTCCGCGCCGGATATTGCGGGTCAGGACAAGGCCAACCCGATTGCTCAGGTGTTGAGTGCCGCGATGATGCTGAAATATGGGCTGAACCAACCCGCTGCCAGCGATCGCATCGAACAAGCGGTGATGCAAGTCCTCAACGATGGCAAACGCACAGGCGACATCATGTCCGAGGGCATGACGGCAGTGGGTTGTCAGGCGATGGGAGCCGCGATCGTCCAAGCCTTGGGATAGGGGTTTCCCTGCTATGGTGGGGGATGAAGTGAGGCGATCTGGCAAGCATCATGCCCAACGAAGTCATTGAGATTCTCTCTGCAGAAGAAGTCCGGCGCACCGTCACGCGGCTGGCCTCGGAATTGATTGAGCGATCGGGGGATTTATCCCGTCTGGTGCTCCTGGGTATCTACACGCGGGGGGTGCCCCTGGCGCAAATGCTGGCTCGTCAAATCGAAGCCTTGGAGCAAGTGACGGTCGCGGTCGGGGCGATCGATATCACCTTCTACCGGGATGACCTGGACACCATCGGCATTCGCACTCCCAACAAAACCGATATCCCCTTCGATCTGGCGGACAAAATCGTCGTGCTGGTGGATGATGTCATTTTTCAAGGTCGCACTGTCCGCGCCGCCCTGGAAGCCGTGAAAGATTACGGTCGCCCTTCCGTGGTACGCCTCGCCGTCCTGGTCGATCGCGGTCATCGCCAACTCCCAATTCATCCCGACTTCACCGGCAAACTCCTGCCCACAGCCCGCGAAGAAACGGTCAAAGTCTACATTCAAGCTGTCGATGGTCGCGATGGCGTGGAACTGATTAAAGCCTAAGCGTTATAAGGCTAAGGTTGGACGCTCAGGGTATAGTCGCGCTGGGTGCCGGGGGTGGCGGTGCCGACCCAGACGCGGTAGGTGCCGGGAGTCCAGTTGGTGTCGGTAATGCTGGCATTTTGGTTGGAGCCGTCGTCATCGCCACAACGGACGCTGCCATCTGGACCTTGAATCACGAGTGTGGTGTCAGTTGTACTGCGAACCCGAAGCGACAGGCTGGCGAAAGGTTTTTCGAGAATCAAAAGGTGATCCGGTTTGGCATCCCCAAACCCTAAACATTGATGATTATGCCGATCGCGATTGCTGACAATGGCAGGCAACGATGCCGATCCGCCGGTGGAACCCCGCAGGAAGCCGGAGGGGTGATCTGGGTTGAGGGCGAGTTTGCCAAAGTTAGAGTCTTGGGCGATCGCGGCGGTGGGCAGCGCCAGCACTGTGGCCACGAGAAGCCAAGACGGACACACGCATGGCTTGTGTTGGCGGGGCGAGTGGAGGTTTTGCATAGCCAACGAATCCCTGAATAAACAGTCTTCAGTCTATTCTAATCATCAGAGGCAGTCTGCCGAGAGGTAGCCAGAATGCCAGCCGGAACAGACCGGAGTGATCGAGTCCTAGAGGATCAGGAGGAATGAGATGGAATTGGGGTTATTAGCCCTCGCAGTCGTCGTCTGTGCGTTGTTTGCCCAAACGCTGTTGGTGCCCGTTCATGTCCTGAATGGGGTACATTTGCCGCTCCCCCTGTGGTTGGGGTCGGTGCAAACCTGGGTCACAGTGGGTGTGGTGTTATGGGTCAGTGCGTGGCTATTGGGCGATCGCTGAATTCGGTGGGGCGATCGTTAACTTTTGATGAAGCTGGGCACACTGGAGACAGTCCATTCCGCTGCCTGAGAGTCCATGACCTCTACCATCAGTCCCACGCTAGACTTAACCTTCCAAAAATTGATCCAGAATCTCCAAGTGGGAGTGGTGGTGCTCAGTGCAGACACTGAAATTTTAGTGTGTAATCCACTCGCCTTGAAGTTGCTGGGATTGCCCGCGGCCGCCCTGGTGGGGAAACGGTTGCCTGACTTGCAGTGGCAATTAGTGGATGAGGAGCATCGCCCCTTCCTGCAAGAGTTACGCCCATTTTATCAAGCCAAAATTTCGCAACAACCTGTGACTAATCGGGTGATGGGGGTTTATTTACCACACCAGTCCCAGCCGTTGTGGTTGTTGGTCAACCTGGATCCCCAGGTGAATGCGAACGGTGAAGTGCAGGCAATCATTTGTACGTTTACTGACATCACAGCGCATAAACATACAGAAGCAGCACTGCGACGGAGTGAGGCCAAAAATCGGGCGTTATTGAATGCCATTCCCGATCTGATGTTGCGGGTGCATCGGGATGGGACTTATCTGGATGTGAAACCCGCCACCAATTTCAGTACCCTGATGCCGTGGCAGGAGTTGATTGGGCAGCGAGAGCAGGATGTGTTGCCCCCCGCGATCGCTCACCAGCGGCAACTGGCTCGTGCTAGAGCCCTGGAGACGGGACACACCCAGTTTTTGGAATATGAGATTGAACGAGAAGGGGAACTGTGTTACGAAGAATCTCGCATCGTCGTCAGTGGTGCTGACGAGGTGCTGGTAATTGTGCGCGATGTGAGTGAACGCCGCCGCAGTGAACACGATCGCCAGCGGGCAGAAGCCGCCTTAATTCACCAGAACCAACGCGCCCAACTCTTAGCGGCAATCACGTTGCGGGTGCGGCAATCGTTGCAAATCGACGAAATTTTGCACACTACTGTGGACGAGGTGCGCCAGTTTTTGCAGACCGATCGCGTTGTGGCCTACCAGTTTGCCCCCAACTGGAGTGGCCGGATTGTGGTGGAATCGGTGGATGCGGCCTATCGTTCGGTGCTGGATACCGAAATTGCCGATACTTGTTTTCAAACAGGAGGCTGGCAACCCTATCTGCAAGGTCACACGCACGCGATCGCGGATGTGGCGATCGCCGACTTAACCGCGTGCCATCGGGAGTTATTGCAGCAGTTTCAAGTCCAGGCCAATTTGGTCGTGCCGATTTTGCTCAGCCGGGGCATTGCTGGTAGTCCGCAATTGTGGGGTTTACTGATTGCCCACCAGTGTGCGGCACCGCGTCAATGGGAAGCGTTTGAGCAGGAGTTTTTAAAACAACTGGCGGATCAGGTGGGGATTGCGATCGCCCATGCGCAGTTGCTGGAAGACGAGAAACAGCACTGGGAAGAATTGGCGCACCGGAATTTGGAACTGGAGCGGGCGCGGCAACAGGCAGAACGCGCGTCCCAGATGAAAAGCACATTTCTGGCGACCATGAGCCATGAAATTCGGACCCCCATGAATGGGGTGCTGGGGATGACGAGCCTGTTGCTGGATACGGAACTGGATGCCGAACAGCGGGACTTTGTGGAAACCGTCCGGCTGAGTGGCGAAACATTGCTCTCCCTGATTAACCAAATCCTGGATTTCTCCAAGCTGGAAGCAGGAGAAATGGATCTGGAGATTTTAGACTTTGACCTGAATACCTGTATTGAAGAAGTGGCGGATCTGGTCGCGGCGACCGCCCATGCCAAAGGGCTGGAACTGGCGACCCTGGTCTATCGCAATTTGCCAACCCTGTTAAAAGGGGATGTCAGCCGCTTACGGCAGGTGCTCACCAATCTGGTCAGCAATGCG
>JAIXVO010000315.1 GCA_027482985.1 Cyanobacteriota bacterium | reverse complement strand
ATGAATTACCCGAAGCGCCGTCGCTGCATGATGCCCCCTTACTGAGCAAGTTCATGCAATGGGGCGATCGCACGCCGCTATTCCGCTGTCGGCGATCGGGTGTCCTGAAATACTATCCGGCGACCGTGCGCGATCAAGTGTTGTTTACCTATCTCAAAGCCCATGACGGCTTCCCCATTCGCCTGGAATTGCCGCTGTGGGTATACGAAGCAGGCTTGGCTGACACGGTGATGGATTGGGTGCGGGGGGAAATTATTATTGGCGGCGGCTATCCTTACGTGATTGAAACCGCCGATCAAACCGCAGTCCTCACCGCCAGCGATCGCCAGATGTTCTTCAAAGTGCTCCAGGATTGGGCCGATACCGAGGCGTTAAATTTACGCCTCTCCCGCAAAATGGTCAGTAAAGTTCGCCGTCGTTGAGACTGAGCGATCCATCATTAGCACCAAGACTGAAAAAGTTGCAGTCGCTTGCCCTGATTAACTGATAAATTTCGATCGTGGTCGTAGGTTGGGTTGAACAACGTGAAACCCAACACCAGCAATAGTTTCGTTGGGTTACGCTACCGCTAACCCAACCTACGCGAGAATCAGTGTCTTACAAGTTTTGGCAGGCAATCAGGTCGTCCGCCGCCCGTTTCCTCATAGTCGTCACGCAGCCCCAAAATCAGTTTTACCAGGCGTTGAGATGGACTGAAAGGCGTTGGCGTTCGGCGAGTTGGGTGGAATTGGCGGCGGTGCTGGTTAGATTCAATTCGGGCAGGGTGGCGATCGCGATGCCGATCCCAGCACAGAGCAGCATGAGTCTCATCGTTAACTTGCGAGTCGTATAAGCGTTCAAAGCGTTCTCCTGGGCAAACTGTACCCGATGACGATCAATGGCATTCATTGCTAGAAATAGAAACAAATCCACCTGTTTTAGCAGGGTTGAGCCTGAGCATCTAGCGCCGCCTGACGGTTCATTCACAATGACTTCGGGGTTAGATGCTGGCTCATGAAAGACAACGCTCCTCACTCCTGCATTGACCTGTGCCGACGCGCTAAAGTTCCTGATCAAAGGAATCTCGGAACCCAGGCAACTCAGTTGGGAATTGAGGGCAAGTTAGTGTGATGATCTGCTCTCGCTGGGTCACTGTCCTATGCCACCCCTCATGATGCTGTCAAAATCGTCTTTCCTGATTGCCAGTGCCCTGCTCTGGGCGATCGCGGGTTGTAGTCCCACAACACAGTCTCCGAATGCTGGTTCCAGCCCGGTTGCCAGTCCGGTGGCAGTGCCATCGCCAACCGCCAGTGCGCCACCAGCCAGTGAGACAGCGGCGGAAGCGACCGCCTACCAGCAAGCAGTAGGAAAGGCTGAGAGTGCCCAAAACTTAAGCAAAACGGCGCTGTCTCAGGATGATTGGAATTTGGTGGCGAGTCGCTGGCAACAGGCGATCGCGGGTCTCCAATCACTGCCAGCGGATAGTCCTTATCGGGTCATGGCGAAAGATAAACTGACTCAGTTTGAACGGGGATTGGCGACAGCCAAACAGAAATCGAATCAGGCCAAAATTGCCGCGACTAAACCCACAGCGGGACTGCTGGCCGGATCGCAACCGTTGAATGTTTCCAGTGCGGTGACGACCACCGCCGGCGGGCAAGTCTTTCAAGCTCCCATTAAGCGGCGGGCGGGCGGGACTCCCGTGATTGATGTCACCTTCAACGGCAACCAAACCTTTGAAATGATTGTGGATACGGGCGCGAGTGGCACGGTAATCACCCAAGCAATGGCGGATGCGCTGGGTCTTCGCGTCATTGGCAAGACAAAAGTAAACACGGCGAGTCAGGCGGGGGTGGAAGTGCCGCTGGGCTTTGTGTCGTCGATCGCGGTCGGGAATGCAGTGGTGAAAGATGTCATTGTGGCGATCGGGAATAATGCGTTAGATATTGGTCTACTGGGGCATGACTTTTTCAGCGATTATGATGTAACGGTCAAACGAGATGTTGTGGAGTTTCGTCGGCGATAGCTTGATACATTTCACGAACTCTTGGGGATAATGACAAAGTACATGCAGGGGAACCGATGTTATGACGCAAGCAGCCGATGGCGCGACTGGAGACCAGAAGCGGAGCCGTTATGCCCGCACTCCATCTGAGTATGCGGTGCATCTTCTGATTGAGGGCGGACACCGAGAAGAAGTCCGCTTTCAGACCATCCAGGAATTTCAGAAGTGGTACAGTGGCGAACTGATGCCCAAAGCCGCTTCCAATGATTTCATTACGGTGCCGATTAAAAATGTGCAGGGTGAGTACATGGTACTGCGCCCCTCGAAAGTGCTTGGCATTCGGGTGGAGCCAGTGTTTAGCTCCAGCGTGGAACGATTTTAGGTGCCTATGCGGTGGATGCAGCAGCGGTGGGCGATCGCAGCGATCGCACCAGGGTTAGTCCTGGCAGCTTTAGCCGGGAAACCTGCGGCGACGGATGGGGCAATGGTGAAACAAGTGGCACCCCCCACCGTGATACCGCGCCCCGTGAAACCCCAGCCCTCTGCGGCCAAAGCTTTGATCGCCGTCCCGAATCGCGGGATCGTCGGGGTTGATCAGCAGTTGTTCCGCGATCGCCAACAACCGGGAGATCGCCGCGCCTTGTTGACTGCGATCGACCATAGCTTGCAGTATTTAGCCAGCGATCGCGCCCTGCGAGATTATCAGAAACTCAGCCATCTGGGGATTTCCCGCGATCGTGTTGAGCGCAGTTTGCAGCGATTTCGGGAATTGGTGGTGCGATCGCGATCGGCGAAGGAATTACAGGCGGCAGTGAATCGCGAATTCGTGGTCTACCAAGCGACGGGCAAAGATGGGCAGGGCACCGTTGGCTTTACGGGCTACTTTGAGCCGATCCATGTGGCCAGTTTGCAACCCACTGCTGACTTTCGCTATCCCATCTTTCGTCTCCCGCCGGACTTTGCCACCTGGTCAAAACCTCATCCCACCCGCGCCCAATTGGAAGGCAGCGATGGGTTACAGTTCTCGCAAGGGCAACTGAAAGGATTGGAAATCGCCTGGTTGCGCGATCGCCTGGAAGCCTTTCTGATTCAGGTGCAGGGATCGGCGCGGCTACAACTGACGAACGGCAAAACGATGACGATTGGCTATGCGGGCGCGACGGACTATCCCTATACGGGCATTGGGCGAGAGTTGGTGAAAGATGGCAAAATCAAGCTGGCAGACCTGACCCTACCCGCACTCATCCAATACTTTCAACAAAATCCGGCGGCTTTGAATACCTACATTCCCCGCAATCAACGCTTCATCTTTTTTAAGGAAACGGGCGGCGCTCCGGCGATCGGCAGTATCGGCGTGCCTGTGACCCCAGAGCGATCGATCGCGACAGATAAAACCCTGTTCCCGCCGGGAGCATTGGCCTTCATCCAAACTCAGATTCCTTACGCCACGCCATCCGGCCAACTGCAACAGCGGGCTGTCCAGCGGTTCGTGCTGGATCAGGACACCGGCAGCGCGATTAAAGGGCCAGGTCGCGTCGATGTCTTTATGGGCACGGGGCAACGAGCGGGCGATCGCGCGGGCTTGATTAACGCCACTGGGCAACTTTACTACTTACTGCTGAAACCATGATGATCCTATCTCTGGGAGACGTGCCAGCGGCAAGTCTCTACATGACCTCCTTTCTCTTGCCCCCTGATGCTGACTGATTCTCTGGGAGACGTGCAAGCGGCACGTCTCTACCTCACCTCCTCGCTCTTGCCCCCTTATGCCGACTGACACCCCACTGGACATTACCCTGCAAATCATCTTGACAGTGATTGCTGGGATTGGGGCGCAAGTGTTGGCGGAATTTTTGAAAGCGCCGGGAATTGTGTTCCTGCTGTTGTTTGGGGTGTTGCTGGGGCCAAGTGCGTTGGGGTTGCTGTATCCCGATCGCCTGGGGGTGGGGTTGGATGTGATGGTAGCGCTGCTAGTGGCGATCGTCCTGTTTGAAGGTGGCTTTAACCTGGAATTGCGCGACTTGGGGCGAGTCTCCGGCAGCCTGCGGAATCTCGTCACTCTGGGTACGCTAATCACGCTGCTGGGCGGCGGCATGGCGGCACACTGGCTGAGTGAGTTTCCCTGGGCGATCGCGTTTCTCTATGCCTCGCTGGTGGTGGTGACAGGCCCCACGGTGATTAACCCCTTACTCAAGCAGGT
>JAIXVO010000129.1 GCA_027482985.1 Cyanobacteriota bacterium | reverse complement strand
GACGATAGAGCGTGTCTCCGGTTTTATATCCTTTGCCACTGGTGTTCAAATCAAACTGAGCCGTAGCGACACTGCCGTCGTAGTTCGTGCAGGCAACCACGGGTGCCCAGGGTTGATTGTTTGGGTCTGCGATCGCAGTGGATAATTGTTGGACGTAATTGTACTGATCGGGATTGACGCTGGGATCGGGCAATACGTGCTGACTGCTAAGCACATGACAGATGTGGGGTTGGAGCGATGACAGGCGAGGGTGCATTTGGAGTAGAGCCGAAGCGGTACTCATCGGTGTGACCAGGTAGCCCACGGCAATCAGAGCGTCTAAACTGAGGGCGATCGTTGTGTGCTCATCCAGTCCGTAGTATTTCAATACGGCAGGAAAGTAAGTCGCTCGCTCCTGTAACACCTTCTGAAAGGATTCCTGCTGATACCCCTCCGGAATATAGATACTCATCGTAATCAGGTTGGGAAGAGGAATGTTCGGATTCTGCTGAGGGCCGAGGGTGCGAACCCAGGAAATCCGATCCGTAGGCACCACGTCTTCTGGCACGTTGACGAAATGGGTAAACCTCTGAATACAAGTTTCCAGGGGTAAGGCGGCCAGGGCAGAATTTTGTTTTCTTGCCTCTGCCATTGTGTTGCAATCATGCGACTGCAACTGCAACTTGTGCGATCGAAACTTGACGGAAATTCCACAGGTGTCTTCGATATGACTCAGATCAATATGAAACGTTTTCATTTGGTGACCTCTCTAAATTAGAACAGTGACTATTTGGTTTTCTCTGGGAATTCATCCTCTAGCGTTTCATCTGCGATCGCCTGAGTCTGAATTTGGGCGATCGCACTCTCTAATGCCTGGATCAAGTCTTCTGAACGGGTAAAACCAAATCGCTCTCCTGTGGCCGGAACCTCCAGCGAAAAACGGTAGATACAGGTGCCGAGTTGACCAGAATGTTCTTCCCAACAGCGAATCACGTAAGTTCTATAGGGGGCTACATGGTCTACCACAGTTCATCCCTCCTACTGGCTGGCGCACTTGGATGCAACCTAACTATTTATAAAAAACAAACGCCAAGAGATCGCCAATAAAATGCCAAAATGAATAACCCCACCGCAGCAGGCGGCGGGGTAGCGAAAATAGCTTCAGTTGCTTATCATGCATCACCATGAAACTTGAAAGCCCCGCCTTCCCCAGCTATGGTATGGTTCCTACGCAATATACCTGTGATGGGGGGCACACTTCTCCTCCCCTGGATTGGAGTGATGTTCCGGCAGGAACCCGCAGCTTTGTGTTGATTATGGATGACCCGGATGCTGTTGCCGTCAGCGGCAGAGTCTTTGACCACTGGGTGCTGTACAACTTACCCGCTGAGACGCGCCAGATCTCAGCAGGAGTGCCAACCAAACCAGAGTTGCCAAACGGAGGAGTCCATGGCCTGACCAGCCGCCAGGGCTATGGTTATTTCGGTCCCTGCCCTCCCAGCGGCATTCACCATTACTATTTCAAACTCTTTGCTCTGAATTGCCTGTTGCAACTGGAGCCTGGAAAAACTAAAGCCGAAGTTTTTCAGGCGATCGAGGGCCATGTCATTGCAACGGCTGAACTCGTTGGGCGTTACCTTCGTCCTGTATCGACCCCTTAATTGCGGCAGTCGGCAGTCAGATGGGACATGATTTTTTCAACCACCATAGCCCAGCAAATCCAGACGACACGAGCGATACTGATGGATCTCCATGATCCGTCAGGCGTTCATCTTTATCGCGCCTGGAACGCCTGTCTGGCGGGATTGATCGCGGCGATGGGGCTGTACTTGGTTCCGGCGATCGCCCAACCGCTGTTAGTGATCGCAGCGATCATTTTTACGCACACCACTAGCGATCGCGATCGCCCCAGCCGTCCCACCGTTCTGTTGGGCGCATTGATGGCTGTACTATTGAGTACCAGTGTGCTCACCCTGACCCAATTTCAGCCCGTTCTACAAACCATTGTTCTGGTAGGGTTAGGTTTTTTAGCTCAGTTTGGGACTCAGTTTGGTGACGCCTTTACGGTCGGATCGCTGGTCTGGATTCTCAGCGTCATAGCCAGTGCAGAAACCTCGACCGTTGGGCAACTGCCGATCACTGGGCTGAATCTCACCCTGGGATTTCTGATTGCCTATATTTGCCACTTCTGGGTCGCGCCCTATCGCCCCCATCGCGTATTGCGGTCAGTCTTTCAGAGGACTCGACTACGGCTGGTCGAGCGGCTTAATCGCGCAGTTCATTGCCTGGATCGCTCTGATACCCAACGTTCCTCAAATCGCCCACCCGATGGCGATCTGGATCGACGCATTGTCAGTTTGATCAAAACTCAAAACGTCTTGCTGAACAAGATGACGCGGCAGCGGCCAGCCCCCAATCGGGTAATTGCTAATTATCAGCAGGCGGTGGCTGCTGAGGGAGAATGGTTTGAAGCGATTCTGGTGCTGGAGCAAAGCCTGCTGATGTTAAAGTACACCGACGATGTGCCGCTACCGCTCCAGCTCGGTTTGCAACAGCTCAGTCGGCAGATTACCGAGATTTTTGGGCAGAATCTTCCCTTGCAGAGACCGTGCCCTCTCTTCCACCTGGAGTCTGACTTTGAGCAGTGGCTGCAAGCGTTTGTCAGCAACTCCCTCAAAGCGGAAACGGCTTCGCGTCGTCAGGTTCTGCTGGCAGACCAGGTGCCGCGACAGAACGTTAATCAGGCCATTCAAGCTCTGTTATCGAAAATTAATGCGATCGCTGAACTGACGCTCGCGCTCCAGGAAGCTACCGATGCCCAATAAACGGCGGCCCCTGCCACTGGATCTACAGCACCCGATTCAGCGTCGGGCAGTACGGACAGCGATCGCCATTCTGCTGGCGGTTGCGTTGGTTCATCTGCTACGGCTGCCCCACGGGGAGTGGGTTGCCGTTTCTGCCTTTGTCGTGAGTCGAGATACCATCGGCGATACGCTCTGGAAAGCAAAGGGACGATTTTTGGGCACCGTTTTTGGGGCGATCGCCGCGCTACTGTTTTATGCGCTGGTCTGGCAACATCACAATTTGATTAGAATCACCGCCTTCCTGACGCTCTTTCCCTATCTCTACCTCCGTCCCTCCACAGCAAACTATGGCTATGGCAAGTTTTTCCAGCAGTTTGCGTTTATTTGTTTTCTCAGTACGATCAGCAAACAGCCGTCAGCGGCATTGATGCAATGGCGAGCCGTGGATATCGCAGTCGGCTGTATTGTGGGTATTGCCACGGCAATTTTCGTTTTGCCCAACTCGGCTCAGTCTCGGTGGCGGCAGGGGCAGGTCAACGCATGGAACGATCTGCAAACCTGGTTCACGGCGATCGCCTCTAGTGACCCGTCTGCTTCCGTCGGGCTGCGACGGGAGCAAATCAGCGCCAAGGCTCAGAGCAGCGTTTTTCAACTCAGCGAATATCTGGCCAGTCGTCAACAGGAATTGCTGATCCAGCCGAAGGAGAGACACCGCTGGAAAGAGGTGGTGCAATGTCATAACGAACTCATTCAGGCCTATCGACGAATCTATCAAGCGATGCTCCATCTTGATGCTGTTGCTCAACGTGTAAGCTTTACCCATGCATCGTTTACCCGTTCTACCGCCGTAGAGGAAATTGTTCAGCCGTTGATAACGGCCTTTGAGCAGATGAGTGCGGCGATTGGAACCCGATCGCCGCTACACATGCCAACCATCGGTTCTGATCGCTCTATTTCTGAGGCTCAGGCAAACCTGGAAAAGAATCTGATGGTGGACGAGCTGAGTATTGTTC
>JAIXVO010000229.1 GCA_027482985.1 Cyanobacteriota bacterium | reverse complement strand
GAGGCGACAGCAGGGGTAGGGTAATTGTTCGCGATCGAACAAGCGACAGCAGGGGCCAATCACGCGGTAATTAAAGTGGCGACCGGGACTGGTGAGAATTTGACCGTGTTCAAGCAGGGACATCATGGGTGTGATCTTGCCACAGCCAACACGGGAAAGAAAGGGGCAGGCTCATCCCAGTTCTGACTTGGGTCGATCCAGCACTGGACAAACTGCTATAGGATCAAAGGGTTTGCGATCGCCCGGGTGGGAGCTAGAAATGGACTGGTGCTGGAATCGTCGGTGTGCCATTGGTAAATGGTTGAGCCTGCTGCTGGCGGTTTGGCTGTGGGGCAGTCCGGGTGTCGCCAGTGCGAGTCCGTTGACCGACCGTTTGGCCAGTTTTCCGCAGTGGGAAGGGAAACCGCCAGTTGAGACGGCGCAGGGTGAATTAATTTATCCCGATTGGTTAGCGGGCAACTGGATCATGACCAGCACACTAGTTGAGATGGTGGCACCGCTAGCGCCAGACGTAACAACACCGGGCTTTGAGGGGAATCGACAGTTTTTGCAGCAACCCGTGCGTTGTCCGGTCAGATTTGTGCCCAAGAATGCTTTATCCGGGCAGGGCGGCTTTCCGGTTCTCTCGCTGCCCACCCAATCTCTGGTGCAAGCCAATGTGGTATCCGATCGCGCCTACAACGGTCTGAGTTTAGCGAAAGCCTATTTGGGCGATCGCGTGTTTCGCGTGTGGACGGACTCCCGCGACGGCAATCGCCTGATTACCAAATTTCGGGATAACCGGAAGTTGTTCTCCACAGTGACGGGGCGGGCGGTAGAGCAACCGGATGCCCAACACTTCATTGCCACGGAACTAGTGCAGCAGTTTTTTCAATCACCGGAAAAACCTTACAAAAATCAGGTGGAAACGACGACCGCCTACACTCGCCAACTCAACGGCACTGTGACCGCCGAGCAATTGACGGCGGTGTATTTGAATCCCCCCCATCCCAAAGCTTTTTTAGCAGGCGATCGCCCAGTCGCGCTGTATCGCTATCAATTGGAATTCATCAAAAATTCAACGAATAGTTAATTCTCTGTTGGCTGCTTATGAATTTGTTCTACATCAAATAATTCCGGGTACGCTAAAAAGAACGCAGAAAAGAGGGTTAGTCCATCTGGCTCTCTCCTGCTCGCTGCAGGGCAATCGCGGTAAAAACCTTTAAGCGAAGCCAACAGCTTTGTGCCATCAAGTTCAGCGCGAATGAATTGCGTATCCATAGCTTAGGGTCTACCGATTCTGCTGCCCCACTCCTGATTTCTAAGGTTGCCATTCTTATGAAAATTACGTTTGTCTTGCCCTGTCCCTGTTTGTCAGGTGGAATTCGCGTCGTTGGTATTTATGCTAAGCAGTTGCAACAGCGGGGACATGAGGTAACCTTAGTCTCGGTGCCCAATGCTGCACCCTCCTGGCGATCGCAAATCAAATCTTTCCTGCGAGGACACGGGTTCCAGCACCGCGTCAGTCGCCCACCGTCCCATCTTGACCAACTAACAATGGAACACCGCAAGTTGAGTCGCTATCGCCCGATCCTTGATGCGGACGTGCCCGATGCCGATGTGGTGGTTGCGACTTGGTGGGAAACTGCGAATTGGGTAGCCAAACTTTCTCCCCAAAAAGGGAAAAAAGTCTACTTGCTACAACACTACGAGATTTTTGACTATCTGCCCGTGGATCAGGTGAAAGCCACCTGGAAATTGCCCTTGCACAAAATCGTGGTGGCTCAATGGCTGGCCGATATCGCCGCGCAGGAATACGGCGACCACGATGTTTCCTGTGTTCTGAATGGGATTGACCCGACCCTGTTCTTTGCCCCACCCCGCACTAAGCAAGCAGTACCGACGGTGGGTCTGGTTCATTCTCAAGCCTACTGGAAAGGATCGGATATTGCCCTCAAAGCGATCACGATCGCTCAGGCCACTATCCCCAACCTACAAGTCGTAGCTTTTGGCCATGAGCCGGCCAGCGACCCTGGGCTACCAGCAGGCATCCGGTATTGGCAAAAGCCCGCGCAAACCAGCCTTCGTGACATTTATGCTCAGTGCGATGCGTGGCTGTTCCCCAGTCGGTTTGAAGGATTTGGCTTACCGATCCTGGAAGCAATGGCCTGCCGTACGCCAGTGATTGGCAGCCCAGCAGGAGCCGCACCAGAGTTATTAGCTGATGGGGCGGGGATGCTGGTGCAGCCTGAAGATCCGGAAGACATGGCGCGGGCGATCGTACAGATGGCGCAGATGTCGGCTACAGACTGGCAACAGATGTCAGACCGAGCCTATGACCGAGTGGCAGGGTACACTTGGACAGAAGCCGCTGACCAGGTGGAAGCGGTTTTGATGAAGTTAGTTAACGACTCGCCTCACCAGCTAGCTATCCCTATCAACCCATTGTGCCCCCAAATGCTGTCATAGCCGAGGTCGATCGCGCCTCAACCTGCACAGAAACCTCAAATTGCACTGAGACTCTGCAAATTGCTTGAGCCCAACCCACAG
>JAIXVO010000473.1 GCA_027482985.1 Cyanobacteriota bacterium | reverse complement strand
GCGGGACTCCCGGCGATCGCCATTCCCAACCTGCCCCAAACCACCGGCGGCACCACTTTCACGGCGGGCAGCGCGGCTCCTGACCAACCCCCCGGCAGTATTCTCGTGGGCGCGATCGATACTGCCAATGTGTTTTCCGGCGGCGTGATTGAACTCCGCGCCCCCGGCACCATCACCACCGGAACGTTAACCGCCAATGCCGTCGGTTCTAGCTTCACGGGCGACGGCGGCAGGGTGGATATCACTGCGGGTCGCGATCTGACGATTAATGGGGATGTGGATGCTTATTCCCAAGCAGGGCTAGATACCGGGAACGGCGGCACGATTCGCCTCACCTCGACGACAGGCAACATCACGACAGGCAGTTTACTGACCTTTGTCAATGGGGGGGATAACGCTGGCGATGGGGGCGCGATCGCCGTCACCGCGAACGGCAATCTGACGATCAACGGCACAGTCGATGGGAGTACTTTCGCCCAAAACGGGGATGCTGGGAACGGCGGCGCGATCGCCCTCACCGCCACCACGGGCAACCTCAGGGTCAACGGCGACATCTTCTCAAGCAGCAATGGCTTCACTGGCAACACAGCCGGCGACATCACCCTGACGACCACCACGGGCGACATCACCACCAACGGTGGGTTAATCGCCTACGCCTATGGGGTGTTGAGTGCAGGGAATGGCGGCGCGATCGCCCTCACCACGTCCACGGGTAACATCACGACGAACGGGCTGGTGACAACGGCGGCAGATGCCATTGATCCCAATTCCACCACAGGCACGGGCGGCGCGATCGCCATCACCAGTGACCGGGGAAACATTACCGTCAATCAAAATTTCACTAGCTATTCCTATGCCGATGGCAATGCCAACGATGGCGGCGCGATCACCCTCCGGACAGGCACAGGCAACATCACCACGAATAACGCCGATTTAGCCTCCTACTCCGCGTCCGATAATGGCAATTCAGCCACGGGGGGCGCGATTACCGTGACGACCCAACGGGGCACAATCCGACTCTGGGGCGACCTCGACTCGGATGCCTATGCGGGGCAGGGCAACGCTGGGACTGGGGGGAATATCTTCGTCTCGGCTCCCCATGGACAGGTGATTGGCACCCCGGAAACGCGGCTCACCTCTTACTCGGTGTCGGAAGCGGGGAGTTCGGGGAATGGTGGCAATGTGCGAGTCGAAGCGCAAGACCGGATCACCCAGTTGGAAATTTTAACCCTCTCGTCCACTGCGCAGTCGGGGTCAGTGGAATTGGTGGGGCTGGGCAACCTGGCGATCGAGAATCTCCAAGTGTTAACGAGTAAGCAGTTAGCGTTGAAACTTTGCCGCACCTGCACTCCCATCCCATTGAATGTCGGCGGGACGGGCAAATCGGGGAATGTCAGGGTCACGAGTACGGGGGATTTAACCTTCCTGAATAGCCGGATTGACAGTGACGCGAAAGGCAGCGATGCGGCAGGCAATATCGCGATCGCCAGTGGCGGTCAGGTGACGTTGAACCAGAGCCAGATCACCAGCAACACTAGCAACACCGGGCAGGCGGGCAACATTGGCGTGACGGCGACGCGGGGACTCCTCCTGACGGGAGCTAGCTTCCTCTCGGCAGAAACCCGCGATCGCGGGAATGCGGGTAATATTGCAATCACCACGCCGCAACTGACGGTGAATCAGGGGTCGAAAATTGAAACGACCACGACGGGGGCGGGCACTGCCGGGAGTATCCAAATTCAGAACCGCACGACGACGATTACGGGCACGGGTAGCGGCATTATTTCTGGCAGCGGCACGCCGAATGAACGGGGCGGCAATCGCGGCGCAGGCGGCAACATCAACCTGATCACGGGCAGTTTGCAACTGGCTGACAACGGCATTATCAGTACCTCCACCTTTACCCAGGGGCAGAGCGGCAGCATTGACGTGACGGCGCGGACGGTTGAACTGACGACTGGCGGGAAGTTGTCCGCGACGACCCAAAATGCGGGGAGTGCCGGGAGTATTCGCGTCAATGCCAGTGAGCAAGTGACGATCGCGGGTGACCAGAGCGCTTTCCTGGTGAGCACCACGCCAGAAGCCACGGGCAATGGCGGCAACGTTACTGTCATTACGGGCAATCTGGAGCTTCGCGATCGCGGCAAGATTACCGCCGATAGCCAGGGCAGCGGGCAAGGGGGCGATGTGGCGATCGCCGCCCATCAAATCACCCTCCAAAATCTCGGTCAAATCATTGCCGAAACCGCCACCAGCAACGGCGGCAACATTAATTTGCAGGTGCGGGATCTGCTCATTCTCCGCAATCAGAGCTTAATTTCCGCCAGTGCGGGGACGGCTCAGTCGGGGGGGAATGGCGGCAACGTCACGATCAATGCGGGCTTCGTGGTGGCCTCTCTGCCAGAAAACAGTGACATTCGCGCCAACGCCTTCACGGGCAATGGGGGGCGGGTCAACATCACCGCTAAGGGCATCTTCGGGCTGCGCTTTCAACCGCAAGATACGCCGTTGAGCGATATCACCGCCAGTTCCAGTTTTGGCACCAGCGGCACCGTCACCCTGACGACGCTGAATGTTGATCCCAACCGGGGCTTAGTCCAGCTCCCGGCCAAGTTCACGGACACCAGCAATCAAATTGCCCAGGCGTGTTCACCCCGCGAACAGGGCAACAGTTTCATCGTGACGGGGCGCGGTGGCGTGGCCTTGAATCCGGGTGAGGTGCTGAGTCAGGCGGCGGTGTGGACGGGGGTAGAGGGCAGCGGGCAGAGGGCAGCGGGGGTCGAGGGGGGAACGGCAACGGTGGTGGAGGCGAATGCCTGGGCACGCAATGCGGATGGGTCAATTTCTTTGGTGGCGACAGGATCGGGGGCAGTTCCGGCGATCGCGCCAGTTCAGTGTGCACCAGCAAGGGAGCGGCGATGATGGGCAGCGGCAAACAGCGACGATGGATAGGACGTTGGCAACGCGCGTTCTGGTGTGGGGTGCTGGGGCTGGCGCTGGCGCTGGTTTTCCCCAGGGTGCAGGCGATCTCGCAGGCAGTGGCGACGGCTCCGCAACTCCTGATTGACCAGGGACAGCAGGCGTTTGAACAGGGAAATTTTCCGGCGGCGGTGCAGTTTTGGCAACAGGCGGAACAGGGATATCGCCAGGAACGCAATCCGACAGGCGAGATTGGGGCGCGGTTGAATCAAGCTAAAGCCTGGGTGAGTGCAGGCTTTTATCGGCGGGCAGAAGCGGTGCTGGCCGCGACGCTCCCCACCTTAGCGGAACAGCCGCCTGCCGACTTGCACGCGGCGGTGTTGCTGGAATATGGCAATGTGCTGCGGTTGATGGGGGACAGCGAGGCCGCAGAAAAGGTTCTGCAAACCAGTTTGACCCAGGCGCAACAACGTCAGTCTGCGGCTCAAATTCAAGCCAGTCAGTTTCAGTTGGGCAATCTCTACCTGTCGCAACAACGCGCCCCGGAAGCCCTGGCACAATTTCAACAGGCAGCGGCACAAGCTGGCGAGTGGCAACTATCAGCGCAATTACGGCAACTCAAAGTTTTACAGCAACTCAATCAGGAAGCCACCGCGATCGCCCTGGTACCCGCGATCGCCGCTCAAGTCGCCACGTTGCCAGCAGATTCGCGATCGCTCTACACTCGCATCGAATTCGCCACCCTGCTTACCCACTTTGCGGCTGAGCCGACTGCTTTCCGGCGGCAGGCGGCAGAATTGCTCGCCACGGCTGGACAGCAGGCGCGATCGCTGGGCAATCACCGAGCCGAATCTTATGCGATCGGGCGGTTGGGGCATGTGTATGAGCAGACGGGACAGTGGGTAGCGGCGCAACAACTGACGACGACAGCACTGCAACTGGCGCAACCCCTCAATTCCCCCGACCTGACCTACGAGTGGGAATGGCAACTGGGCCGGATTGCCAAAGCCCAGCAAGCGCTGCCTGCCGCCGTCACCCATTACACCGAAGCCGTCCAGGTGTTGCGATCGCTCCGGCAAGACCTGACGGGACTGGCACCCGATGTGCAATTTTCCTTCCGGGATCAGGTGGAACCCGTGTACCGGGAATTGGTCGATTTATTGTTACAACCGGATGCCGACCAAACCCGCTTGAAGCAGGCGCGGCAGGTGGTGGAATCCCTACAACTGGCGGAATTGAATAACTTTTTCCGGGAAGCCTGCCTGGATACCGAAGTGAAACAGGTGGATGAGATTGATCCCACGGCGGCCACGATTTACCCCGTGATTCTGCGCGATCGCCTGGAAGTGATTTT
>JAIXVO010000163.1 GCA_027482985.1 Cyanobacteriota bacterium | reverse complement strand
GGGCGGGGCGGCGGCGGCGGAATCTCGCCATCTTCCCAAATAATTTGGTTGTCGCGGAAACTGCCCAGGGCAATATCAATGACTTCTTCCGTCCGCATGAAGGTGAAGACAGACGGCGTATAACCCGATGTAGAAATCAGAAAACCCCGGTTGAATCGCGCCGCCATCGGCTGTTCCAGGAAATCAATAAACTTTTCGAGCTGTCCGGCGTGAACTTTGGCGCGTTGGTTCCGCACCTGGACAGCGACGGTTTCGCCCTCCCGCTCCAGTTCAATGTCATAGCCTTTCGTGCCAACGGGGGGCAGGGTTGCGGTCCAGCCTTCTTGCTCAAAGAGACTGATGAGAACCTTCTCGAAATCCGATGGATGCTCAATCTGTGACATGGGCATTGTGACTTGGCTTACAGTGACCGCGCAAGGATGGACTTGTCGCCTTTAGAGATTATCTCAAACCTGCCCAAAGGCAAAGGGCAGGCAATCAGATTCGCGATCGCCCGCCTTTTTCACCAAGAGATTAACTCAGCCTACGCGGGGTGTGTCCGAGAAGTTGCAGTATCGGGTTGACAGGAGTGAAGTCAGTTCGAGATAATGGTTAACTGGTGTTTAATTTATACGCTCGGATCAGGTTAGTTTTCAAAGCTGGTTTAGCCAAGTTTCTCTTTTGCCAGACCTTCCCCAGCTACCTGTACGGCACTATCGAGGCAATCATGTACGCAATTATTGAAACGGGTGGAAAACAACTCCGGGTAGAGCCAGGTCGGTTCTACGACGTGGAGCGGCTGGCGGTAGACGAAGCTGGCAAGGTGAGCATTGATCAAGTGTTGTTCATTCAAAATGATGACGGTGTGCACATTGGTCAACCGTTAGTGGCTGGAGCCACGGTCGAAGGCACAGTGATGCGCCATCTGCGGGGTCGCAAGATTATCGTTTATAAGATGCGTCCCAAGAAAAAGACCCGCAAAAAGCAAGGGCATCGGCAGGAATTGACCCGCTTGATGATTGACAGTATTACCCTGGGCGGCACCACCCTGGCCAGTAGTGAAGCGGTTACCGCTCCGGCAGAAGCGCCCACGACCGTCGCAGCGGCAGCAGTGGCAGACGAAGCAACGGCAGCAGCAGCCGAGTAAATGTCCGCTTTGACGATCGCCGCGATCGCGATCGCGGTTCACCCCAATTCAGCGTTACTCTAGAACTTAAACAGTAAGGTTGCAGGCAAATGGCACATAAGAAAGGTACAGGTAGTACACGGAACGGACGCGATTCTAATGCTCAGCGGCTTGGCGTGAAGCGCTACGGTGGGCAAGTGGTGAAAGCGGGCAACATTTTAGTACGGCAGCGGGGCACCAAAATTCACCCCGGCAACAATGTCGGACGGGGCAGTGATGACACCCTGTTTGCCTTGGTGAGCGGCGTGGTGACGTTTGAACGCGTTGGCAAGAGCCGGAAGAAAGTCAGCGTTTATCCCGTGGCTGAGCCAGTCGCTACACCTGTTGCGGCAGAATAAGCAATTCCGACCCAGCTTGGGTCAATTGGCAAAGGAGGAGTGGGCGATCGCCCGCTCCTCCTTTTTGTTGGCAACTTTTCCCTGGAGCTTAGGGGTTAGGGAAGGGTACAGCCACCGGGTGTCGGTGCATTAAAGGTGGCTTCGCTGATGTTGGTGACGGTGCCAGCCCCGGTTGTGACAACAGGCACTCCATTGTTGAGGGCACCCAAGTTGGTGCTGTTGACAATGCGGAAGTTGACGCCCGCATCATCGGGACGCAACGTGAACCCAGTGCCTGCGGTCTGCACATTCTGGAAGATGTTGCCGCAGAGCCGTGAGGTGTCATCCGCCCGCGCTTCGAGACTCCGGACGGTGGGGTTCCCTTGAGTCATTGTGTTGTTGTTAATGGTGGCAGTTAAGGCCCCATTATTTTCAGTGCGGACGCGAATCGACTCACCGATGCTGGTCGCTGTGGTGCCGAGCGTGTTGTTACTGATCGTGAGTTGCAAGGTTGCGTTGTTGTTGGCATCGATTTCAATGGCTCGATCGCTGATTTGTGTGATCTGGTTGTTAGAAATATTGACAACGTTTCTGGCAGGATTCGTCGCCGTAGTGGTAAATTCCAGGTCAATCCCATCATTACCCCCCGCTCCCACCGATCGCACATCTTGAATCGTGTTGCCCGTGATGTTCAGGATCACAGCGCCGCCGGAGTTGGACTCCACGGTAATCGCGTCATCATTGATCATGCGCCGGATGATGTTATTCGTGATGTTCAGGGTGAGAGTGGGACGAGCGATCGGGGTATCACTGCTGACGATGTCAAACGTGATCCCGGCATCAGCAATATCTTCCACCAGGTTGCGATCGAGGTTAGCGGTCATGATTGCGCCATCGCCCAGGTTGAAGTCAATCCCATCACTGCCATCGGTGCCAGTCCCCATGCGGCGGACGATGTTATTCGTGACGTTCACGGTCATGCTGGCGGGGGCGCTACAGGTGGCAAAGGCGTTGTCAGTGAAGCGATCGGGTGGGGCGAAACTGTTCCCCCGACACAGGTTGACTTCAATCCCATCAACCCGGTTGCCGGATTGCAGATTGTCCTCCGTCAGATTATTGGAAATGGTGATATTGGCATCGCCCCGGTTGTTCCGGATAAAGATTCCGGCTTCCAGATTGGTATCGATCGCGGTTTGAGTGACATTCCGCACCGTATTGCCATCAATCAGCACCGTTCCGAGGGCATTGTCTAACCCAATCCCTTCACCCACAGCCCCGACTACGGTATTGCTCGTAACTCGGGCATTGACTGATTCACTCACGCTCACCCCCCGCGTGACCGAGCTCGTCACGAGGTTATTCGCAATCACCGGATTCCCGACGTTCTGCAACAAAATCCCAGTGCTGGCCCCATTGATCGTGTTGTTGCGGAGGGTGGGGTTGCTGATATTGCTCCCCTGAATCCCGGCGGCATTGGTCGGGGTAATGTTAAAGCCGCTCACCGTATTATTGCTGGCCAGGTTCACCGTCCCGCGAATCGTCGGGGCGATCGGCGAAGGCGTGAGTGCTTGCAGCGTGACCAACCCAAAGGTCGTGTTCACAGACTGGTTAATATTGGCCGACAACAGCAGCACATTATTGACCAGATTCACGTTGCCACTGCTGGCAAATAAATTATTGACCGTGCCAACCAGCACCACATCATTGGTGGCAAAACTGAGGGTGCTCAAATCCGTGAAACTGCCAGCACCCGTGTTCACAAACACCACCCGATAGGGTTGCCCTGTTAGCGGATTGATCGCCGCCACCGTATCCCGCACAGTCTGTTCGGCCACGACAACCGCAATTTGCCGTTCCACGGGATGACTGAGCCGCGCGGCCAGATTGACGGAGTTGTCCTGGCGGCGGGTTTCGGGCAAGCCGGGGAAGGTGAGGCCCACGCCCACCCAGGCGCGGGTACCAAACTCACTATCCGATTGCACCGTGAGATTGACTTCAACATTTTTCTGGGGTCGCGCCACTAATCGCCCCCGCGCACCAGCAAACCCAGCAAAATCTGCACCCGCGTAGTAGTAAGCGCCTACATAGCCCCAAACGTGTCCTTGCCCCAAGGCAAACAGACGGGTGCCAGCTTCGGCATCCAGACCCCGCAGGGCAACTTCAAAATTCTGTTGCCGATCGATGCCAATGGTATTCCCCACAATGCGCGCCGTATTGCCCAGACGACTGTCTACCACAGAGCGCGTTTCACCAACGGGGAAATAGGTGTTCAGGCGCAAGTCCAAGTTTGAGGTCAGCCGTTCCAGCCCAAAGCTAATCTGGTCAAAGTTAGAATTGCCTGTGTTGCGGCGATCGTAGGCAACATAGCCGCCGAAAATTTGGTTTGACCCACTGAAGAAGCGGTGAGCCAGCACCACGTTACCACTGAAGGTGCCATTATCCGTTGACAAGAGCAATCGACCATCGAGAAAAGTGAGATTTTGATCGGGTTGTTGGGCCAGCGGTAAGAATCCCTCAAAGTGAACATAGGGGTCAAAGCCAGGGCCATCGGAGTTGTAGCGAAGTGTCCCACGGGGAGTCACCCGCAGGAGACTGGCAGCAGAAGTTTCCTGGGCTTGCGCTCCGCCCAAAGTTTGCAGCAAAAGAGTCCCCGCTAGCAGCAGCAGGGAACCAGATTGGAGTAATTTCATTAATGCGATCGCCTCACACACACATAGAACATCAAGACTTACTTTTCATCCTTTGGGAGGATGCAAGTTTGTCAATCATCGCTTCTCAGCTATTTGTTACTTTATGAGATTGAGATTAAAGCGACTTCAAGATGAACTTAAGGGTGTGTGGAAGGATATTGAGCAGACCGGGTGGACGGCGCGGCGGTTGACGCTGAACTTGGGTGCCAGGAGGTTAAGATGGCGCGTGCAGCGCGATCGCCCGTGCCAAAAGCTTGCAGCCAACTCAGCAACACCAGCAACCGATTTCGCCATCCTGGTAGGTAAACCAGATGCACCGCTAGCCACAGGAACCAGGGCAGAAACCCAGTGATGGGAATACCCGCAATTTTCCCGACTCCGGTAAAACAGCCAATGATCGCTAATCGTCCCTTGTTGAAATACTGGAACGGTTGCGGCGATCGCCCCTGCATTTGTCGCCGAATGTTTCGAGCTACGGTAACGCCTGCCTGCAACGCTTCCGGCGCGACCCCGGTGAGGGGCAATGCCTGCACATTCGCGAGATCCCCAACGGCATAAACTTCTGGGTAGGCTGCCAGTTGCAACGTCGGCAGGACAGCCAGTTTCCGCCGTTGATTTTGAGCCACCGAGCCGACCAGTTCCGGCAGTGAGGCTTCTAGTCCAGCCGTCCAGATTACCGTTTCCGTCGCGATCGATTGACCATTCTGTAAGTAAATGCCATCTGGCTCGACGGCACTGACACTGGCCTTCAGATGCACATCCACTCCCAGACGACGCAATTGCTGATGGGTGTAACTGCCCAGGCGGGGAGGCAGATCGGGCAACAGGCGATCGCCCCCCTGGAGTAGCACAATTTGGACATCCGCCCGCCGCAACATCGGGTAATCCCGCCGGATTAGCGATCGACTGAGTTCCACCAGGGCACCCGCCACCTCCACGCCCGTTGCACCGCCGCCCACAATCACGAAGGTCAGCAGTTGTTGCCGTTGCAAGGCGTCGGGTTCATGCGCCGCCCGTTCCAAACAGGTGATGACCTGATGCCGAAGGGCGATCGCATCGTCTAAAGTCCGCAACATCCAGGCAGACTGAGCCACTCCCGGTAAATCGACCTGTCGCGGCTGACTCCCAGTGGCCAGCACCAAATAATCGTAGGAAATCACTTCCTGCGAAGTGTGAATTTGCTGCTGTGGTAGGTCAATCCGAGTCACCGTGTCCATTAAGAACCGGAACCGTCGTTGCCCACGGAACAAAGTCCGGATTGGATAGGCAATCAGTTCGGGTTCTAATTGTGCCAGAGCCACTTGATACAGGAGCGGGATAAAGGTGTTGTAGTTGTGGCGGTCAATCAGCAGCACATCTGCACCGACCTGCGCCAACGACTGAGCGGCTTGCATCCCCCCAAACCCCGCGCCAACCACGGCAACTTGCGGACGTTTCATGGGTGTTGTCCTCTGGTTTAGTAGGAGCGCTTCGCCGCCGGGCGACGCGAGAACGGAGCCAGCAGGTAGCGGCGGAAGGGGGTGATGTCGGTCATCATGCGATCGCCCGTCTCGGTTGCTTTTTTACGGCTCCACCAGTGATCCAGGGAGAACGCATTGAAGCCAGCCCCCGCCAGCAGAATAAAGAAAATGATGCAGTAAATCAGTTGGTTGGAAGCGGTATTCCAATCCTTCAGTAACGTGACCCCCGCTTGCAAAATCATCATCAGAATAAAACCCGCCACCAGCGCGCCGCGAGTAAACAGACCGAAAATCAGCAGTAGCCCGATCGCCAATTCCAAGGGCGGCACGAGCGCTGCGGTGGCTTGTACTAGGGGCGCGGGGAGAAACGTATCCTTAAACTGTGCAGCCATCGCATTGGCAAATCCGCCAATGCCGCCAATTTTGCCCAGCCCAATATTAAAAAAGCCGATGCCAAACAGAATCCGTAACAGAACATAGGCCAAAGTAATGTCCTTCCGGCGCAAGCCAACCACGGGCTGAGGAGTAGCCATCCATGACCTCCAGCGAATCTAAAGAAATTGTTGATTCAATCGTAACGCTAGAAATACTTTTTAGGCAAATAGTTTGTATTCGAACAAAGGTCGTGCCTGGAGCAAGACTCGGTAGCATCGTCCTTTCAACCTCCCATTCAGCTGAATTAGTTTTTTGGAGGCTACTCATTGAGCAAATTCTATTGCTGCGAATGGGATGCGATCGACTGAAGGGTTGGATGCGAGAAACCATCCTGCGATGCGTTACGGCTCACGACTAGCCCATCCTACCGTTGAGACTGCCCTCTGCCCTCTGCCCTCTGCCCTCTGCCCTCTGCCCTCTGCCCTCTGCCCTCTGCCCTCTGCCTTCTGTCTTACGGCATTAGCCGAACTTTTCGATCAGGGGTTTGCAAAACGATTCCACCCCAGTTTTGATCACAAAAATGGCGACGGGAGTGGCTAACCGGAGCGGCAGTTGGGTGTTGGCTTTCAACAGGGTCAAGACCTCGCCGGATAGCCCATCTTCCAGCCCATCGCGAATATCGGCATGGCAAATGATGTGCCGCCAGCGTTTGGCTAAACCGTCAATCCAGGCGGTTGAGATGTCGGGTTCTTGCCCGACCTGGATTGCCAGCGTAATGGCAGCATCTTCTAAATCGCCTTCGCAATCGGCTAACACAGCCAATGCTGCCAGGGCTTCGGGGTAATCTGTGAGTTCAGTTCGATAAAAGTCAATTTCTTCGGGCGTGAGGATAATCGCCATAGCCTGCTTTGCTTCACCACGATCGCTATCCCATTTAACCCTATTTCGGAACTTACAAACCCACCAACTCCCGCGCCTCCAGACCCACTAATTTCTGGGCGATCGCCAGTTGGGTTTCCAGCTTCGCCACACTAAATTCATTGCGCAAATGTTCCAGGCGGGCGATCGCATTCGCCTTTTCAGTAGTCAACCGATTCAAGGCATCATTTGCATGACGATATTCCAAATCAGCTTGCAACACTTCAAAGCGGCGTGCTCGGCGCTGATTGTCATTTTTCAAATGGGCTTCAAAAGCCACCACACGATCGGCATTCCCTTCCAACCGGGCAAGATGCTGACGGGCTTCATTCAGGCGATGCTCAATTTCATTCACGGCTTGGGCCGCCTGCGCGATCGCACCGGGATACTGGCTCAAACTCAGTTTCATCACGAGAAATCTCCAGGAAGAAAGAATATCAGGCGTTAGGAGAAACCAACAGAGGGTGAGTTGAATACTCATACGCGGCGTGCCCTCAGGCGACTTCGGCAAGGACAGGATGAGCCGTCCGCACCGGCACTTCCACGAGGTTGGGCAACGGGTTAGCAGTAGTCGGCGTGGATTCCAATACCTGCACCTCAATGTTGATGGCAATGAGATAAGCGCCAGCGCGATCGCCGACCGCTTTGGCGACCAACTCAGCCAAAGCCGGATGCTCGGCGGTAATCGGGTCGCGTAACGTGCAGCGCTCCCACTCATACTTGGCGGTGGGATCGAGACTGAGAATGTAGTGCTTAGTCATGATCGAGAACTTGATTGTTTAGTACATACGTTCTATTCTAGTAGAACCCTCAATCAAGCTGCAAGCGATCGCGGACTATGGCAGTTCACAGGTAGACCAGTAGCGATTGAAGGTCAAGATTAAATTCGCGAAAGCGGCAAACGGAATGGGTTTGAGGAAATAGCCAGCGACATGGTATTGGTAGGCTTGCAGCCGATCCTGTTCCTGGTTGGAAGTGGTTAAGATGACGACGGGAATCTGCTGGAGTTGCGGATCAGTCCGGAGAATCTGCAAAAATTCCAGCCCATTCATTTTGGGCATATTAATATCCAGCAAAATTAAGCGGCGGGTAGCTGGCAGGACTGCGGGTGCGGTAGCGGTGCCACGCAAAATTTCCAGGGCTTCAACGCCGTTCGCCGCAGTGTACACTGGATGCTGAATGTGATGCTTACGAAAGGCTCGCTGAATATTCAGAACATCAACTTCATCATCTTCTACCAAAAGAATATTTAACACGCGATCGCGCTCCCTGCGTTTCGGTCATTCATTATTAACTTTTGATTCCACCCCAGATTAGCGTCGTTCTACTACCTTAACGAAGTTTGCGGCGATCGCTAAATAATCCAGATGGAGGCAGCTATGGGGTTGCTTAAACCTCAGTGACCAAGCAAACTTAAGCAGACAAAGTAAACTTCTGGCTTGCGACAATCGAGGTTATCTCTCTTGGTGGATGTGCTTTGCTGGGAAACCCTCTATAAAACAATAAAGGTAGAAAATTCAATCTATTCTTTATGCGAAAGGACGTGAGATATGGGCGATATTAGTGTTGTTTTAGTTGAAGATCACGACCTCACCCGGATTGGCTTAAGAACTGCTCTGAAGCAGCAAGCAGGCATCCAGGTATTAGGGGAGGCGGCAAATGCCATTCAAGGCATGAGAGTGCTGGATGAGAAGCAACCCAATGTCGCCGTCGTGGATATCGGTTTGCCCGACATGGACGGCATTGAGTTAACCCAACGGTTTCGCCAAATTCAGTCGGAGAAAGGGAACGCCCAAACCAAGATCCTGATTCTGACCATGCATGACAGTGAAGATGCCGTCCTAGCGGCCTTTGCCGCCGGAGCAGACTCGTACTGCATGAAGGATGTCAGCATTGAGCGGCTGGTGGAAGCCATTCAAGCGACCCATGCAGGGAGTTCCTGGATTGATCCCGCGATCGCCAGTGTGGTGTTACATCAGATTCGGCAAGGTGCCGCTAACGGGCATGGGCATCATGGCACCAAAACCGTCGAAATCGGCGCGATGGATCCAGAATTTGAGCAAGTCCTGCAAAGCTACCCCCTGACCGAACGGGAATTAGAAATTCTGGAATTGATTGTGTCTGGTCACAGCAATGCCTCAATCGCCGACAAACTCTATATCACTGTGGGCACTGTCAAAACCCACGTGCGCAACATCCTCAGCAAACTTTGTGCCGAAGATCGCACCCAGGCAGCAGTCAGAGCACTGCGATCGGGTTTAGTGGTTTAGGGATTGCCAGGCAATGACTCAGCATTTTTGTGGGATGGGCAGTCTCCTCATTCTGGCGGACGAGACACCACCCCACAAAATACTGCACTTCACAGCCTGAAAAGGTTGTTGCCCTCTGTCCCGTTCAGCTGAGTGCTCACGTCAAAGCCTGCCCTCTGCCTTGCCTACGCCAGAGAGACAAAGTATAGGATGGACGCGATCGCCAGCGAGTACATGACCCAACTGGTCTGACGGGCTGCTCCTTGCGCCGCTTTGATGATGGGATAAACAATAAACCCGATCGCCAGCGCCTTGGCAATGGAAAAGGCTAAGGGCATGACCAAAATGATGAGAAAGGCGGTCAGAGATTCGGCTGGATCAGTCCAATCGATCTCCTTAACGCTCCCCATCATCATCGCCCCCACGAGCACTAAGGCGGGTGTAATGGCAAAGGTGGGAATGGCCGCCACCAGCGGTGCAAAAAAGGCCGAAATCAGCATCAAGCCAGCAAACACAAGCGCCGTAAAGCCGCTCCGCCCCCCTTCCGCAATGCCCGCTGCCGACTCCAGGTAAGTGACCGGGGGAGGCATCCCCAGCAGCGCCCCCACCAAAGTTCCGATCGCCCCTGCGGATAAAGTGCGCGTCAGCCGAGGGAGATTGCCTTTGGCATCCAGGGCATCCATTTGTTGGCCTAATCCCGTCAGGGTGCCAATAAATCCAAATAAAGTGACGAAGAGCAGGGTTAAGGTGACGGCAATCATGTTGCCCAGTTGATCCAGGGAGAAGTAGCGCACCCCCACCAAGGCCTGCCCAATCAGATTCACGGGCAGTTTAGGCCAGGCGATGAGGCCCTGTGGGAGCGGCGCAAAACCAAAGATCCAACCGAGCATAGCCGTGATTAAAATTCCCCATAACATGGCACCTTTTACCGAACGCGCCAGTAAGACTGCCGTCAGGAGAAGGCCAAAGGCTGCCGCCAGCGCCGAGGGTTGTCGCATCGATCCTAAGCTGGTGGTCGTGGCGGGATCGGGCACAATCAGGCCAGCGCCCAAAGTGGGCGGAGCCGCATTTGCCGACAGCGCTAAATAGGCAATAAATAAGCCAATCCCGACGACAGTCGCGTACTTAAAAAAGGGCGGAATGGCGCGAATAATGGTGGTATGGAGTTTCGTCAGAATCAGAATAAGCAACAACACCCCGGTCAACAGCACACAGAACAGCGCTAATTGCCAGGGCATTTGTAAGCCTAAAATCACTGAAAAGGCCAGGTAAGCATTCGGTCCCATCGCTGGAGCGATGGCAAATGGATAGTTAGTCAGACAAGCCAGAAGCACGGAATTGAGCGCAGCCGCGATCGCAGTCGCAATCAACAATTGCCCGATCAGATCCCCCGGTTGATTCAGAAATACCGCATTCGACAAAATTGTTGGGTTGACCACCAGAATTGAGGACATGGTCATAAAGGTCGTTACCCCAGCCAACAGTTCTGTGCGGAAATTGGTTTTGAGGGTTTCAAATTTAAAGAAATCAGCGATCGCGTCCAGCATGCAAGCAGGCATTCCTTAATTAGCGTGATAGAGGCTTTGAAAGTATGGCGTTACTGCAATTGGCTATCCCCCTTTATTTCCGGGCGGACGGGAAATTGTTGCTAGTAGCAAAACATACTTCTGGCTCAAACACCATCTTTTACACTAATTGATATATGTCTGGGGTCTTTATGATCATTGAATCAATCCACCAAGAACCGCTGGAAAATACCGCTGAACTGCTCACTAAAGTCGTGATTGATCAGGTGGAAAGTCAGTGTATTTTAACCCGCATCATGACGACTGTTTTTGGCAAACCGGGCGTTGACAATGATATGGAATTCTTTGGCTCCGGCGATCGCTGGGTGATTCTGTGGACGCAACCGCAACTCTCTCTGGCTGATACCGAGGCTCGCCTTGCGCAAGTGCTGCGATCGAGCTAAGGCAGAGGGCAGAAGGCAGAGGGCAGAAGTCTGGGGGCAGCGGCAACAGCCTTGACCAGATGGAAGAATAGGATGCCTGATTAGGGCTGGAGACTGGCATCGATACTCATACGCAAGAGCGATCGCCCCTTTGCTGGAGCGATCGCTTGAGAGAGACTAATGGTTGATTTAGGCGGTGGCTTTTTCGGCTAATTGGGTCAGCACTTTGTTGGAGCGATCGATGAATGCCTTCATGCCATCGGCATCAAAGCCTTTTTGCGCCATCAAAGCCAGGTCGTACACATGGTGACAGATGAGATCTGCCAGTTCGCCAGAAGGAGAAGCGCCTCCGGTTTGGACGACTGCGCCCTTGCTGATATTCGCCAGATTTTGAATCAGGGGATGGGCTGTGTTCACCAGCAGGACGTGTTCATCGGGGAATTCCACGGATTGCTGTTGCATCAGTGCCATCATTTCCCGCATCCGGCGCAGGTTTTCGGGTAACAGCACCACGGCTGGGGGCGCATCTTCGCTGGCTTTCAAGGCTTCGGTGCGAATGGTGACTTTGGGCTTGTTGAGGGAGGTTTCAAACAGTGCCTTAATCGTTTCGCTGCGGGTCTTGTTCGTAGCGGGATCAACAATCTCGGACTCTTTTTCCTTGTCGATCAAGGTTTCATCCAGGTCGGCATCCACCCGCGAGAACTTGACATCTGAGTATTCCCGCTCCAGGAAGCTGATGAAGTGCGTGTCGATGAAAGAATCCATGAACAGCACTTCTAACCCTTGCTGTTTGTGCAGTTCCACATAAGTCGCTTGGGTCACTTCATCGGTACAGTAGTAAACCCGATTTTCGTGGCGGGTCTGGTTGCGTTCCAGGTACTCTTTCAACGTGGTGTAGGCGGGGGTTGGGGATTGGGGGTTGGGGGTTGGGTCAGTCGCCGCAGTGACATCTTGCCAGACATCCCCCTCTGCCGATTGGACTTCGACTTTGGGTGCGTCCCCTTCTGCCGTCTGCCCACTGCCCACTGCCTTCTCCGCCCCCTGCCAAGTGGTGCGATAAACCAGGATATCTTCGACCTGTTTTTTAAACTTGTCGTCGTTCATGGAGCCGAACTTGACGAAGGTGCCCAGGTCTTGCCAACTCCGGATGTACTGGTCGCGATCGTCCCGGTACAGTTCTTTCAAGCGATCGCCCACTTTCTTGGCAATGTAGTCGGCAATCCGACGCACGGTGCGATCGTTTTGCAGAAAACTGCGGGAGACGTTGAGCGGAATGTCGGCGCTATCAATCACGCCGCGTAATGGCAACAGGAATTTGGGAATCACTTCCTCGCAGTTGTCGCTGACAAACACCTGATTGCAGAAGAGTTTAATTTGCCCCTTGGTGACATCGACATCGGGCTTGAGTTTCGGGAAGTAGAGAATGCCATTGACGACGAAGGGGTAATCCGTGTTGAGATGCACCCACAGCAAGGGTTCTTCCTGGAACGGATACAGATATCGATAAAACTCCAGGTAATCTTCTTTCGTCAGGGCACTGGGAGATTCTTTCCAGGGCGCTTTCTGGCGGTTAATTTGTTCCGGGGCTTTCGGTTCTGTCACTGCGGGAGCGGCTTCGCCCTCGGCGGGGGTCTCAGTTTGGGGTGCCTCGGCCTGGGGCGGTTCTTTGACTTCTAACTTGATCGCCACCGGGAGAAAGTCGCAGTATTTCGTGATCAGCGATCGCACCCGATAGGGTTCCAGAAACTCTTTCTCCTCCTCCATCAAGTGCAGGGTGACGGTGGTGCCGCGCGTGGGGCGATCGGAATCGGTCAACTCAAACTCGGTGGAGCCATCACAAGACCAATGCACCGCCGCATTCCCAGGCTGATAAGAGAGCGTGTCAATCTCAACGCGGGTGGCGACCATGAAGGACGAGTAGAAGCCCAGCCCAAAGTGGCCAATAATTTGTTGATCGCCACTGGCTTTGTACTTCTCGACGAACTCTTCTGCGCTAGAAAAAGCGACCTGGTTAATGTACTTCTTCACCTCATCGGCAGTCATGCCAATCCCGGTATCCGAAACCGCCAGCGTGCCCGCCACTTTATCCAGCGTAATCACAATTTCTGGATCGTTCATATCGCCGGAGTACTCACCGGAATGCGACACCATTTTCAGCTTTTGGATCGCGTCTACGGCGTTGGAAACCAATTCTCTTAAAAAGATTTCGTGGTCTGAATACAGCCACTTCTTGATAATCGGAAAAATATTCTCAGTATGGATGCTGATGTTGCCCTTTTCCAGCACGGTCGTCATAGTTGGTTGCTCCAGGGTGTTCGCGAAATTTAGTGAAAGAGGACTTGAATTACCGTAATTTTAGTTTCGGCAAGTGCCTTCTATTGTAGTAGGGGCATTGTCCGCACTTTCACATTCGGTTTTCCGAACTGGGGAGGGGAAGGCAGGAGGCAGGAGGTAAGGGGAAGGGCAAGCATCATTCAGGCTGGGCGAATGAAAAGCCCCGTCGCACCGGACGACTATCGGCAACCTGCACCTCAAACTGAACGCTGTCTGTACGATCGCCACTTTGAGCTTGCAACGTCCAGTTGCCGGGACGGGGTTGCCAAAAGATTGATCCGCTGCCTTGGTTGGTCAACTTTTCGCCATTTAAGCGCCATTCTATAGGTTGGGACGGCTGTCCGGCTAATTTGAATTCCAGCTTTTGAGTCGGGTTAGCACTGGCATCCCCGATGACAAAATAGTCTCCCTGCCGGGGCGACACAATCCGCAACTCACCGGGCGCGAGACTGGCAGCAACGAGGGGCGATCGCGGCTGTAACGCTAACCATTCGTTGTATTCAGCCGGGAGTTTGAGCGTGGCATTCTCGGTAGCAGTTTGCTGCGTTTGATAAAACGGGTCGGGCGACTGCTCATAGGCCGACAGATCGGCAGGCAAGAAGTATTCTTCCACCACGGCAGGACAGGCGGGCGTAGGACGGGCACCCGAAATGGCACAAATCGGGCGTTTCACCATGCCTTCTGGCGGCGGGAAGGCTGACGGTTCCCGTGATTCATGCAGATGCAGCAGGATGCGATGCCACAACGGAGCCGCGCCACTCACGCCGGACACTTGTTGCATCGGCGCACTATCAAAATTCCCGACCCACACGGCCACCGTATAATCGGTCGTAAAGCCCACTGTCCAGGTGTCCCGATAGTCGGAGGAAGTCCCGGTTTTGACGGCAGCCGGGAAGGGTAATGCCAGCAAAGAATCGACTCCAAAGGCACGGGCGCGGGCGTGTGGGTCGGCCAGCATATCGGTAATCAGGCGGGAGTAGCGGGACGAGAGTACCGGGGTTGCAGGACGAGGGTCAGGCTGGGGCAAAACTTGCAGATCTTGCCGATCGCCCTGTCGCGCTAAGGTCAGATACGCCTGTGCCAGTTCCCACAGGTTCACTTCGCCACTGCCTAACACCAGCCCCAACCCGTAATGTTCTGGTGATTCGGTGAGGTGGGCAAAGCCGAGTTGCTGGAGGCGATCGCGAAACGCTCCAACGCCGACCTTTTCCAGCGTGCGGACAGCGGGAATGTTGAGCGAATTCGCTAGGGCATAGCGGACTCGGACTGGCCCTTGAAACGTTTCGCTGTAGTCAGAAGGGTTATAAATCCGGGCACCGGGGAGGGCATAGCGCGTCGGCACATCGGCCAAAATAGTGTTGGGGCGAATTAACTGCTGTTCCATTGCCAGCTGGTACACAAACGGTTTCAAGGTCGAACCGGGTTGCCGTAACGCCTGCACGCCGTCATTTTGACCCATCTGAGCCGTCGCGAAATAGTCCGGGGAACCAACGTAAGCCAGCACCTCACTCGTGTGATTATCAATCACGATCGCCGCCCCATGATGCACATTGTGCTGGGCTAAACCTTTGACCACTTGCTGCACTTGCGTCTCGACAAATTGCTGCAATGGGCGATCAATCGTTGTGGCAACCCGCGCGGAGTGATCCGGGGGTAACTGTTGCGCCAACCAAAATTGCACATGAGGAGCGGCAATGATGCCTTGTTCGCGGGGTTGCAAGGCGACTTCTTCAGCCGCCGCCCGATCGCGTTGTGCCGCCGTGATATAGCCATCCTGCACCATGC
>JAIXVO010000371.1 GCA_027482985.1 Cyanobacteriota bacterium | reverse complement strand
GCATTCGCGATGACGACGGGTTTACCGCCTTCCATCACCGCCACCACTGAGTTTGTAGTGCCTAAATCAATGCCAACGACTCTGCCCATGCCTGTTTGATCTCCCCTACTCTGCCACAAAGATGCAGATTTTTTTAGTCCATTGTATCGTGTGAACGCATGGTGTCCTGGCGATCGCAGCCAGGGTTACAGCCGATCATCCCGCTGGCGATGAGACTGTGCTGGCGTTCTGACTGCGGCCCCGGAGTGGGTGAGTCCCCAATCCTGCCCAGTCCGTGAAACTCAAACTGCGCCTTAGTTATCCGGTTCATCCCCTTCCGGACTGACAGCCATGGAGGGCGCGATGTTCTTCAAGTTGGCGATCGCCTGCATCACCTGTTTGCCGACGGGAGCCGCGATCGTGCCGCCATAACCGCCGCCTGCGGGTTCATCCACCACGGTCAACACTACATAGCGCGGCTTGTCGGCGGGAAACACGCTGACAAAGCTAGTGACATAGGCGCTTTCGGAATAGCCGCCAAACTCATTCGCTTTTTGCGACGTACCCGTTTTCCCAGCCACGTGATATCCCGGCAAGCGAGCCGCTTTCCCTGTCCCTTCGTTGACCGCCCCTTCCATCATCTTCAAGACGGCTTTGGTCGTGGCCGGTGAGAACACTTGTCGCGCCGGACGCAGGTTGGGCTTCCAGTAGAGTTGCCCTTTGCTGTTGTAAAGTCCCTGCACCACATGGGGCGTGACTAACTTCCCGCCATTGGCGATCGCTCCATGCAACTGCACCAACTGCATCGGCGTGAGCGACAACCCCTGACCGAAGGACATCACCGCCCGTTCAATCCGCGTTTCAATAAAACTCTTCCGTGCCCGAAACTGTCCTGGCGTTTCGGCGGGTAGATCAATGCCAGTGGTGCCGCCCAAACCCAACCGCCGCAACCATTGGTAATACACATCCGGTTTCAGCAAATCCATGATGTGCACCATGCCGGGGTTGCTGGAATGGATCAGCACTTCCGTCACACTCGAACTGCCGCCCATCCCACCTTGAATCGGCCAACCATCGACTGTGATTTGCGTCGAGTTATCCACGACGGTATCGGGGGTGGCGACTTTCGCTTCCAGGGCGATCGCGATATTAATCGGTTTGAAGGTCGAACCCGGTTCATACAAATCCGTAATCGCCCAACTTTTGAGATGTTCCGGCTTGGCTTTGAAATATTCGTTGGGGTCGTAGGAGGGTTCAGACACCAGCGAAATCAGTTCGCCCGTCTGTGCATCCATCACGATCACCGTGCCCCGCTTGGCATTCACCGCCTGGACTTGTTTCTTCAACATCGGTTGAATGGCGCGTTGCAGGCGCGTATCGATCGTCAACCGCAGTTGCAAATCATCCAGGTTCAAAAAGCCAGAGGGAATTTGATCCGGCATGATCGAGCCGTCGCCCATTTGCCGCAACCGAATCGGTTCCGATTGCCGCTGCAAGACATTTTCCTGACTCAGTTCCAGCCCCGCCTGCCCAATGTGTTCCCCATTGACATAGCCCACAATATCCGCAGCCACTTCTTTGTAAGGATAGAGCCGCTCCTGATGCTGAATCATCTCCAGCCCATCGATCGCCAGGTCGCGAATCCGTTCCTGCGTATCCTCAACGATCGCATACTCCACCCGGATGCCCGACGGCCCTTCATTAAACTGCTTCACCAGATCGGCAGCGGGCTTGTCCAAAATGGGAGCCAATTTCTCAGCAATTTCTTCTTTCGAGAGTTTGAATAACTTGGGATGGGCATACAAGGTATAAGCGGGACGATCCAGCGCCAGGACATTGCCCAACCGATCCACAATGTCACGCCGGGGCATGAAGGGACGCAGGACGGAAATCTGGTGGCTGGCCGCAACTGCCCGGAGCGCTGGCCCTTTCACAATTTGGACATAAAACAGGTTGACCGCCAGGACTCCCAACCCTGCCATCAGCGCCGCCCAGACTAACCCTGCCCGAAACTGCGAGGAATTGACCCAGGCGGGGAGACGCTTGACTTTGGGCGATCGCGATCGGCTCCGAGGAGACCGCCAGGAGGAGGGAGGATTCGCCATGATGTCCTCCTAATAGCCCAGGGGTTGGGAATTGGGCGTTCGCGGTTCCACCTTCAACACCGGATTCACGGTAACTGGAGGCCGCAGCGGTTGGGGTTCGACCACGATCGTATGCGCTGCCGTCCGGGGCACCAGACCCGATCCCGGCTGTTCGGCCTGCTGAATCAGTTGGTTTTTCATCAACTCACCCGCTGCAATCATCTTGCGTTCGTTCCGCTGCATCGATTTCAGCTTGTTGTATTCCTTGCTCCAATGCTGCTGCATATAGATCGTGCTGCCGTAAACCACCAGCGCTGCCGTCACCAACACAAAGGTGACAATCACCGATCCCCGCTGCAGTTGAATCAACATCCGTAACCAGATGGGGAGGGGGCGCTTGGTTGGAAGTTGCCGCACACCGGGAGCACCCTGCGGGCTGGAGCGGGCAGTGAGCGGCACAACCGTAGAGCCATGCGCAGTCGGGCGTGTGGGCGGTGAAGTCGCTGGACGCTGCCGCGATCGCGGATGTGGCCGACGCGGGGTGTGGTTAGGTTGGGGGGTTCTCAATGCGGTTGCCATGTCTGCTCACCGCTCCTATCACACGAACCTGATGTTACCGCTACTGTTGCACTTTAACCTGGGTTAACGAGGGAATCCAGCGTCTTAATACAGATGATCCCTAGAACAAACTGATCCCTCTAGCTTACCCAACCTAATTTCAAGTTTCACGCTTCCCAAAAGAACCGAAAACCCGTATGACCTAGACAGTGTACTGTAATATTCCGATTTCCGAAAAAATAGCCTCAACCAATTTCCAATCATTTGCGCTAACGCTTGTTAAACTATGAAGCTTTACACCAAAAATGGTGGCAGAGCATGCAAAATTGGGTTGGGAGACACTATACCTGATCCGTCAAGGATTCTGGATCTCCCTTAGAATTTCCAAATAATTCTTTATTGATAATCACAACTTATGGCTGACAAGGAACAAAAAGACCAGCAGCATCCCCAGTGGCAAAAAGATCGGCAAAGCCTCGATGCCCTCCTGAATGGCACGCCGACGGATTTCAATCTGGCGGAACTGGCACGATTGCGGATTCGCTACCAGGGCTTTCCTGGGGCGCGGGACATTCAAGCCGATCTGGAAACCGTCATGACGCAATGGTCACTCACGGAAGCCGAACTGTTTGCGAAAACGCGCGAAATTCATGCCACCCAACAGATTTATCGCGGTCTGGGTAATCAGCGGGATGACTGGAGTTAACAAGGTCAATGGCACAAGGCGCAACTGGCAGCAAACCCAATCACTGGCAATCAGGGCGAATGCCATCATGCGTTTCAACTGAAGCCAAAACTTTGGCTGTCAAAGGCTTGCAGTCCGCCCTCATCCCCCAACCCCTTCTCCCAAAATGGGCGAAGGGGAGCCGGAATGCTTCCCCCTCTCCCAAAATGGGCGAGGGGAACATCAGGGGTGAGGGCTAAAACTGTTGC
>JAIXVO010000243.1 GCA_027482985.1 Cyanobacteriota bacterium | reverse complement strand
CCCGATATCTCACTCCTCCACTTTCATCCTCAGAACTTTTCCCTATCTGCTCAGGGTGTCGTGTCTGTCACCCTCATCTCAAGTCCTTGACAGGCGCGAGTTGCGCCTTCCATCCACCCTTCACAATCTAGTTGTCCTATGACTGCATTTGTCTCGGTTGATAATCTTGAAAAGACGTTTGAGCTTGATAATGGCGGGACTTACGTCGCTCTGAAAGATATTGATTTACATATTCAACAAGGCGAATTTATTTCGCTCATTGGTCACTCCGGTTGCGGCAAATCGACGCTGCTGAATATGGTGGCTGGGTTAGATTTGCCGACTGAGGGCTTGGTGATGTTGCAGGGTGAAGAAATCCTGCGTCCCGGCCCCGATCGCATGGTGGTGTTCCAAAACTACTCTCTGTTGCCCTGGATGACGGTGCGCCAAAACATCGCCCTGGCGGTCAACAATGTCCTGAGTCATCTGCCGGAAGCGGAACGGCAACAGGTGATTGATGACAGCATCAAAATGGTGGGTCTGGGTCATGCGGCAGAGAAGCCACCGGATCAACTGTCCGGGGGGATGAAGCAACGGGTGGCGATCGCCCGCGCCCTGTCCATCCGGCCCAAGTTGCTGTTGTTGGATGAACCCTTTGGTGCGTTGGATGCGTTGACTCGCGGGAATTTGCAAGAACAGTTGATGCAAATTTGCGAAGAAAATAACGTGACCGCCATTATGGTGACGCACGATGTGGATGAGGCCATTTTGTTGAGCGATCGCGTCGTCATGTTGACCAACGGTCCCGCTTCGAACATCGGTCAAATTCTGGAAGTGGATATTCCCCGCCCCCGTCGCCGCATGGAAGTGGTGAATCATCCCAACTATTACAGCTATCGCAGTGAGATCATTTACTTCCTCAACCAGCAGAAACAAATCAAGAAACTGCGGGCGCGGAAAACGGCAACGATCGCGCGGCATGGTCTGGAAAAGGTGAACCTGGAAATCGGGTTTGTGCCCCTGACGGCTTGTGCGCCGATCGCGATCGCCAAAGAGAAAGGCTTCTTCGCCCATCATGGGTTGGATGAGGTCAATCTGGTGCGCGAATCCAGTTGGCGCGGCATTCAGGACGGGATTGCGGGTGGTTATCTCGATGCCGCCCAAATGCCCTCCGGGATGCCCGTCTGGTTGACGGTGGGCGGCTTCAATGACAAGCCCTTGCCCGTCGTCAGCGCCCTGACCATGACCCGCAATGGGAACGCCATCACCCTCGACAAACGCTTTGCCGATCAGGGCATTCTCACCCTGAACGACCTCAAGCAGATGTTGTTGGAAACGCCCGACAAACGCCATACCTTTGGTGTTGTGCATCCCGCCTCCATGCACAACTTACTGTTGCGCTACTGGCTGGCCGCAGGCGGCGTAGACCCCAACCACGATCTGAGTGTCAACACCATTCCCCCCGCCCAAATGATCGCCCAATTGGAAGCCGGGAATATCGACGGCTACTGCGTTGGCGAACCCTGGAACGTGCGGGCTTCGATCGAAAATCTCGGTTACACGATCGCCACTGACCTGGAAATTTGGGATGGTCACCCCGGTAAAGTGTTGGGTGTGCGGGAAGATTGGGCGCTGGCCTATCCCAATACCCATGTGGCATTGGTGAAAGCGCTGCTGGAAGCCTGCCGCTACTGTGCCGATGAAGCGAATCAGGAAGAAGTGCGAGAAATCCTGTCCCGCCCTGAGTACCTCAGTATGGACAAGGAATATGTTTACTTGGGCGATGCCAATCACCGGGTTTGCAGTGTGCGCAAGTCGCCCCAGGAATATGCTCACCACCAGTTCTTTGGCGCGGGTGTTAACCGCCCTAGCCGGACTGAGCATTTGTGGATTTTGACCCAACTCGCTCGTTGGGGCGATGTCCCCTTCCCCCGCAACTGGGTGGAGATTTTGGAACGGGTCAGTAAGGTCAGTGTGTTTAGTATCGCAGCGCGGGAACTGGGATTAGCCGATCTCACCTACAGCCGAGGCCCCATTCAACTGTTCGATGGGGTGACGTTCACGGCAGACGATCCGATCGCCTATCTCAATAGCCTGGAGATCAAACACGACATCTACATGGCGGAAATTCCGCTTGGCACCCCGGTTGCTAAAGCGGCTTAAGTCTGCCCAGCTATCGGAGGTTTTCAAGACCTCCGATAGCTAAGACCTCACCCCTTACTCACTCCTTCCTAATTTCACCTATGCAATCTGTAATGACTAGCGCAACTCAATCTCCGTTAAAAGTCGAACAACCCTCTTCTCAACCATTCCTGGTGGTCGAGAATGTTTCGAAAGTGTATGAACTGCCCAAAGGCGACACCTACACCGTGTTGCAGGATGTGAATCTCACCATTAATCAGGGTGAATTCATTTGCGTGATTGGGCACTCAGGCTGTGGCAAAACCACCCTGCTCAACATGGTCAGCGGGTTCTCCAAACCCACCACGGGCGAAGTGCGATTAAATGGCAAAGTGATCCAAGGTCCTGGCCCCGATCGCATGGTGGTGTTCCAGGGGTATGCCTTGCTGCCCTGGTTGAGCGTATTTGAGAACGTTTACTTGGCAGTCAATTCGGTTTATCCCCAGAAGACCAAAGCAGAAAAAAGCCAAATTGTGAAAGAACATTTGGCAATGGTGGGACTGACTGAAGCGGCAGACAAAACCCCACCCCAAATTTCCGGGGGGATGAAGCAACGGGTGGCGATCGCCCGTGCGCTTTCCATCCGGCCCGAAGTGCTGGTGTTGGATGAACCCTTTGGCGCATTGGATGCCATCACCAAAGAAGAACTGCAAGAAGAACTGCTAAAAATCTGGAACAACAGCCGTTGTACCGTGTTGATGATCACCCACGACATCGACGAAGCCCTCTTCCTGGCAGACAAACTGGTGATGATGACCAACGGTCCCGCCGCCAACATTGGGGAAGTGATGGAAATTCCCTTCAAGCGCCCCCGCGATCGCAGCCGCATCATGGAAACACCGGAATACTACAAACTCCGGAACTATGCGCTTGACTTCCTCTATAACCGGTTTGCGCATGATGTGGATTAGGGGAGGGGTAATAGGTAATGGGTAATGGGTGATGGGTGATGAATGGGTAATGGGTAATGGGTAATGGGTAATAGACAATGCTCAAGCACCAATTACCAACTACCAATTACCTATTACCAACTACCCATTACCAACTACCCATTACCTATTACCAACTACCAATTACCTATTACCAACTACCCATTACCCCGTCAAGTTTCGTAGAAGCCCACACACCACTCTGGCTTCTACCACAGTTGGGCTGAAAACCTCCATGCCCATTAGGATGCAGTTTGAACCGCTGCATCCTATTTCTTTTAAACTCACATGACTTGAACTGGCGGCATGGTCTGACGCACTCAAGCGCGATCGTGACTTAATGGGTTTGGTTGAGAAGGTGCCTCGCGATCGAGCAATCCACACAATTCATGTATGAAACATCACTCGCTCATGCGATTCTTAATCCTGAAAATATACTGAATTTGTCGAGCTAATTCGCTAAATCTGGATATTGTCGAAAAAAAATTCGGGATACTATCCTAAATCCGGCATTACCCTGACACATTCTCGATAACACCCGCAAAAGGGGAATTAACCCGAATGCGTCAGTATAATAAGTCGTTGTGCCGCTTCATTTTCGGGTGATGGCGATCGTTTGAAGTTTATCTTTTGTTGTTCTAGCGCTAGTTTTTTCAAAGTTACTTCTGATGAGCGATACTACAAGAGATTCTGAGAATAGAGGTGACAATGCTGCATTGCAGGCTAAGGTCGCATTGCTACAGGAAAAGATTGATGCTGCATTAAAGAAAACACTCATCAATATGAGAGAGAATCGAAAACGCGCCTCCTTTGTTAAACTAACTGTGACAGCATGTTCAGCCTTTGCAACCATATTTCTTGGATTGAAGTCACCGAACCTGGAGTCTCAGTTTAAGGATGCTGCTTTTGTTTTGACCGCTCTCGTGACTTTGCTAAACGCATTGGAACCATTCTTCAACTAGAGAGCTTTATGGGTTGAGCATGAAACAGCGCTGTGGAAGTTCCACAGGCTACGAGATAAGATCGAGTATTACATGGCTGGTCGTTCTCCTGAACTGTTAGAAACTGAAGACATAAGCAATTTTCATGTCGCATACCAAGCAATATGGGATGATTTAAGCCAGTCCTGGATCAGTTACAGAAAGCAAGAAAAATCTTAAAACTTCTTAACTTTATCAATATGGAAACGAAACAAATCACAGTTCGCGTCAATCTAGAAGCTGCACATATCTTTGAGACTGCCTCAGAAGAGCAAAGACGTAAAATCGAGGCGTTGCTCAGCTTAAAACTGACTCAAGCAACTCGCGAGAAAAGGGCGCTGGAGGAAGTTATGGATGACATCAGTCAGAAAGCACAGGAACGAGGATTAACCCCAGAAATTTTGGACTCAATCTTGAATGAGCAGTAAGGTGCGTT
>JAIXVO010000698.1 GCA_027482985.1 Cyanobacteriota bacterium | reverse complement strand
CACTACAACGCAACTTTGCGAAGAAAGCTGGCGACTGGCTCAACCCCTTGATTTTCTCCGGCCTTTACAAAATGCTATTACCTGAATTCCTTAGTCACCTGCCGCGCTCCCTCGCCGATGCAGACATTCCCACCTTGATTGCCGCCACTGCCGGATTTACAGGTGCCGATTTAAAGCGTTTGCTGGAAGCAGGCAAAACGCTGTATACCTATGATTTGATCCAGGGGTAGGAGTTACGATCGCCCACAGCCGATTTCCAGGCGGCGGCTGAAATTGTGGTCAGCAACAAACAGCAGGATGCCGAAGCCGAACAGCGATCGCGCTAGCATGTTTCCCGCTCGGCATCGCACGGGGTTCTGGATGCGTGGCATCGATTGTTTTCCCAATGGTGAGTAGCGGGTCAGTGCTGGGAGGGGCGATCGCGCCTTTGCCCAACCGCGTCAGGCCAGCAGCGCAAGAAAACCCGGAGCCGCCATCTCTGGCTCCGGGTTTTGCTTCTGACTGAGATTTGATTAGGATAGAATTTTCTCCGGTTCTGATGATTGATCATCTCTGTCCAGCACAGATTGGCGGGTTAGTGGAGCATCCAGGTGAGTACAACACATAATTTTCAGACGATAGCCGATCATGCCCCGGCCTTACTTTGGGCTGCGGATGCCCAAGCTCAACGTACGTACTGTAATCAATCCTGGCTCTGTTTCACGGGGCGATCGCTGAGACAAGAACTGGGGCACGGGTGGCTAGAAAACGTGCATCCAGACGATCTGCAAAATCGCCAGGATACTTTCCTGATCGCCTTGCAGTCGCGTCAACCCTTTTCGATGGCATATCGATTGCGCCAAGCATCTGGAGCTTATCGCTGGGTGCTAGATCAGGGGGTACCCCAGTTCCAGGACAATCATGAGTTTACTGGCTACATTGGCAGTTGCGTCGATATTACAGAGCTGAAGCAAACAGCATTGCAAGCGGCAACGACTTTAGCCGAGGCTAATTGTTGGCGCGATCGCTATGAAGCCGCTGGACGCGCGAGTAATCAAGCCTTGTACGACTTTGATGTGCGGGCGAATCGCACGACTTGGTCAGAGAACGCCGCCCATCTTTTTGGTTATGCCAGTAGCGTATTATCGACCTGGGGCTTAGCGTTTTGGCGAGCACTCATTCATCCTGCCGATCGCCCCCGGTTTCAAGCCGTCAGTCAAGCGCTCCTCACTGAGCATGTCCCGTTTCAGCAAATGGAATATCGGGTGCAACGGCAAGATGGGAGTTACCTATGGATCCAGGACAATAACGAGATTTTGTTTGATGCGATGGGCACGCCGATCCGCGTCATTGGCTTTGTCGCCGACATTTCAGCGCGTAAACAAACAGAAGCCGCACTCCGCGCCAGTGAAGCCAAAAATCGCGCGATGCTGACCGCCATTCCCGATCTCCTCTTGCGGCTCAAACTGGATGGCACCTGCTTAGACTTCATTCCACCTGCGCCGGCAGTGCCCGATTTTGTCCCCATTCAAGCCCACATTCGAGAAGTTGTGCCGCCGGATCTCTTGCGCTACCAATTAGACCGCATGGCAGAAGCTCAGGCAACGGGCAAATTGCAGGTTTGGGAACAGCAATTCTGGCGATCGGGCGTGTTGGCCGATGAAGAAGTGCGCTTGGTGCATTGTGAACAGGATGAGTTTGTCATGATTGTGCGCGACATTACCGATCGCAAACGAGCAGAAGTGGCACTGCGAGAGAGTGAAGCCAAAAATCGCGCCATTATCGAAGCCATCCCTGATTGTCTGTTGTGCGTGGGACGAGACGGCACCTGTTACGATTTCATTGCTCCCAACAGTGAACATTCCGGTCAGTTTCTGCCAGTCCATGAGAATATTGCCGAAGTGCTGCCGCCCGAAGTTTTGCAATACCAACTCCAGCGGATTGAGCAGGCGCTTGCAACCCAGCAACTGCAAGTTTGGGAGCACCAAATTCCGAAACAGGGTGTGCTTTGTGACGAAGAGGTGCGCCTGGTGCCCTGTGGTGCCGATGAATGTTTGTTGATTGTCCGTGACATCAGCGATCGCAAACGTGCTGCCTTGGCGCTGCAGGAAAGTGAAGAGCGCCGCCGCCTAGCGCTAGAGTTGACTGACACTGGCAGTTGGGAATTTGAGGTGGCAACAGGCCTGGCAATCTGGAGTGATAGCCACTACCGCTTAATCGGCCTGGAGCCTAGTGCTGCACCTAGCCAGTACCAAACCTGGCGAGATCGCGTCCATCCCGATGATCTGGACTTTACGGAACAGGCTTTTGCCCAGGCGCTCGCCACCCAATCGTTGTTGACTGTGGAATATCGGGTCGTGCATCCCGATGGCACGGTGCGCTGGATGTTGACCAAAGGCCAAGGGATTTATGCAGCCACGGGGCACCCCGTGAAGATGCTGGGCGTGATGATGGATATTAGCGATCGCAAAGCGGCAGAACTGGCGTTGCAACAACTGAATGAGGAACTGGAACACCGGGTGCAACAACGCACACAAGAACTGGCGCATTCCGCACAAGACTTACGCACCATCTTCAATAATGTCTACGATGCCATCTCGATTCATGACCTGGATGGCACCATTCTCGATCTGAACGATCGCGCCCTGGAAATTCGGCAAGCCACGCGATCGCAACTCCTGTCCGCCAAACTTATGGATCTGGCCGCGCCCGATGCCCCAATTGCCCAAATTCCGGCATTATTAGCACGGGTCAAAGCGGGCGAGACGATTCGGTTTGAATGGCGCGAACGGCGCTTTAGCGATGGGTCTTCCTTTGATGTCGAAATTTCTCTGCGGCAAGCCACTTGGAACAATCGCCCCGTCTTTATTGCCGGGATGCGCGACATCAGCGATCGCAAACAGGCGCAACAAGACTTACAAGAATCTCGCAATATGTTGAAGCTCGTGCTCGACACAATTCCTCAACGGGTGTTCTGGAAAGATCGGCAATCGCGCTTTCTGGGGTGTAACTCCGCCTTTGCGCAGGACTATCAACTCACGATCGAAGAAATTGTGGGCAAAACTGATCAGGAATTGCCCCACTCCGAGTTGGTTCCCCTCTATCAGATCGATGAAGTCAGAGTCATGCGCACGGGGTTACCCCAACTGAATGAGGAAGAACCCAGCCTGAATCATGCCGGCAAACAAATTTGGATTCGCAGCAGTAAAATTCCCCTCACCAATACGCAAGGAGAAGTCCTGGGAGTCTTAGGTTGTTACGATGACATCAGTGATTTGAAACAAGCTGAAGCTCGACTCCAAGAGCAAGCCCAATTTTTGCGCAGCATTTATGAGGGCACGGCACAACCCATTTTTGTCGTTAACATTTTGCCCGATCGCAGTGCGCGGGTTGCTGGGTGGAATCCAATCGCGACGCAATTGCTGGGTAAATCTAGTGAAGCCGTTGAGGGTAAAACCATCACCGAAGTGTTTCCGCCAGACGAAGCAACCGCCATCTTGACGCGGTTGGCTCATTGCACCCAAATCCAGGAACCCACTATCTTCGAGGAACAAATCGAGTTCCAGGGGCAAACCCGCTGGATGCTCAGCACTTATACTCCCTTAATGAACCCCAAAGGTCAGGTTTATCGCGTCGTGGGGACGGTGTATGACATCACAGAGCGGAAGCAAGCAGAACAAGCCTTGCAGCAACTCAATTTAGACCTAGAACAACGCGTCAGCGATCGGACCAGGGAACTGCAACAGGCAATGGAAGCGGCGAAGGCGGCCAATCGCGCCAAGAGCACCTTCCTGGCCAACATGAGCCACGAACTGCGAACGCCGCTCAATGCCATTCTCGGTTTTGCCCAGCTGATGTCCCGCGACCTCACCATTGAGGCCGAAAAACGCGATCAACTGGGCATCATCAATCGTAGTGGCAAACACTTATTGAACCTGATTAATGACATTCTGGAAATGTCGAAAATTGAAGCTGGGCAGGCAACCTTCACCGCCAATAGCTTTGATCTGGATTTGGTGTTAGAGACATTAGCCGACTTATTCCAAATGCGGGCGATCGAAAAACAGTTGACCTGGATTGTCGATCGCCCCGACGATCTCCCCCGCTTTATCACCACCGATGAGCAAAAACTGCGACAAGTGCTGATTAACCTGATCAGCAATGCCATCAAGTTTACGACAGCGGGATATGTCCGCTTAGACATTCAGTTACAGGCTCCGAGTGGGAGCGAGACGATGCTGTTACAATTTGCTGTCGTCGACTCCGGGATGGGCATCGCTGATGATGAATTAGATAGCTTATTTGAGCCGTTCATGCAGTCCAAACGCCAACCCTCAACCCAAGAGGGCACGGGGCTGGGACTGCCGATCAGTCGCCAATTTGTGCAGCTCATGGGAGGCGATTTAAGTGTTACCAGTACCGTCGGCATCGGCTCCACCTTTAGTTTTACCATTCCGGTCCAACGGGCTGAAGCCAGTGCGGTCTGTCCTTCCAGCCCAGTTCCCTTGATTTTGAATTTGGCTCCCCATCAACCGCCTTACCGCATCTTGGTCGCCGAAGACCACGAAATGAACCGCCATCTGCTGGTGCAATTGCTACGTTCTGTGGGCTTTGTGGTGCAATCTGCGACGAATGGGCGAGAGGCGATCGCGCTTTGGGCATCCTGGCACCCCCACTTGATCCTGATGGATATTCGGATGCCCAGTCTGAGCGGTGATGCCGCCACCCAACAAATTCGGCAACTTGAACAACAACAGCCTAACACCCCCGCCACAACTATCATCGCCCTCACGGCCAACGCCTTTGAGGAAGAACGGGTACGCGTCTTGGCGATCGGCTGTAATGATTTTGTGCGCAAACCCTTCGAGGAAACCACCCTGCTGGAAAAATTGCAAACCTATTTAGGGGTTGAGTATCTGTATGCCACGCCCGCCCCTGCTACGCCCGCGATCGCTCAGGACTGGACCGCTGATGCCGCGCTGCAAACGCTGCCCCCCGCGTTACGCCAGCAACTCATGCAAGCCACTGTGCAACTGGATCAGCAACGCCTCACCAGCCTGCTAGAGCAAGTTGCCGTCACGGCCCCAGCGCTCGCTATCACCCTCAGGCAAAAGCTCAATAACTTTGATTTCGAGCAAATTCTACAACTGCTGGAACCAGCCGATGCCGCCAATTTTTAGCCTGGAAGTTGGCCTGCGGCTCAGTTTTACTCGTGATGTTGCGACCTGACTGGGGAACGGCTCTGCTAAGGTTTGGACAAGTTTCTACACAGGGGTTTACAGAATCGAGATTCCAGGGAACTCTTAAAAACGAAGCCCCTCACGGGAATCTTGACGTTGCTTGAGTAGTAAAGCCAATGGATTGGTCAGAAAAACTGCGAGAACCCAAGTTTTGGCTGCTGGCGATCGCTGCCGCAGTGGCCGCGGTTCATCTCACTCTGCTGAGTCGCGCCGATAATTCCGATATTTTTGCGACGAGTTTTTTATTCTGGTTAGCGGCGGGTTCCCTGATTTGGGATCATCGTGATACCTACAAATTAGACAGCAGCCTGACACCGAGTCTGGTGGGTGTCGGCTTACTGGGATTAATTTTAATAAGAATCAGTTTTGCCCCCAATTCCGCTTCTTCGGCCTGGTTACTGCCCTTGATTGCTACGCTCAGCCTGGGCTTGCTAGCCTCTGGCTTTCGCGGTTTAGGCCAGTACTGGAAACCCCTCGTGATTTTTAGTTTACTGGCGATTTATCCCCTGCTGAAACTGACCTTACAAGCGATCGACCTGTCGGAATTGACGGCGATGGCGGCAGCGTTTAATCTCTCCTACCTGGGGTTCCCGGTGCAGCGGCAGGGGGTCTTCCTGGTCATGCCCAGCAGTCGGGTGGAGGTGTATGGTGCCTGTTCTGGCATCCAAAGCATCCTGCAACTGCTCTGTATTGCCGTCCTCTTTCTGCTGATGTTCCCATTGAAGCATCGGTGGCAGGCGGCGCTGACAGTCGTTGCCGCAGTGGTCATTGCCTTTGTGGTGAATGCCCTGCGGGTCGCCCTGATGGCCATTCTAAATAATGCGGGCGATAAAAACGCTTTCGACTACTGGCACTTAGGCCAAGGTTCCCTAATTTTCTCCGCGATCGCGGTCTTTGTCTTTGGTCTATTTTGCTGGCTGGCGTTTCTCCGCAGCCCTTCCCAAAAGCCAGATTCAGGAGCACAAGAAAATGCTTAATGCCAATTGGCGATCGCTGCGCCTGGGGTTACTCGCGGTCACTTTTGTCGGCACAGCGCTGGTGTGGGGTCGGGTCGTCGCGACCCCCAAAGCCGACTCCAAAGCCGTCACGCCCGTAGCTGCCAATCCCCTCCCCTCGTCTGTCCCGCTCGTCGGTTGGCAACTGATAGCCAGTCAGCCGATCGACTTAACCCAAACGGCAAAACCCGGAACCGCCGAAGAAAAAGCAGACGAATTTAAATTTGGTCGCCGCTATCAGTATCAGCAGGGCAAGCTCACCCTGCAAGCCGACCAGGTTTACACCCAAAGTGATGGCAACATTAGTCGCTATTTGTTTGTGCACAGTCCCATTCGCACCGCCAATGCGAATATGAAAGTCAAGTTTCAACCCGGAGTAGGGCATTATGGGCTAGTAACTCACGATGGCAAAGCCTATTTGAGTGCCTGCGTGAACCCCCGTGGCAATAGCACCGTGACGGAATCCCAGTTTACTCAAAATCGCTACGCTAACGATCTGCAAGTGACGCGCATCGTCCCGTGGTTATTGGGGCAGGAGTCTTTGATTGACTACCGGTGCTTATGGACTTTAATGTCTGTGCCATTGAAAAGTAACGCCACAGCTGATAGTTCGCTGACAGCTGATCAAGCTTACAAATCGCTGGAAACCGCCTGGGGTTCCTGGCATCAATGGTGGCAAACGAACTTTCCTACCCCACCCAGCTAAGTCGTAAACTGCACTCGTTTCTTGAACAAGTTTTTTAAAGAATTCTCGCAAAACCAGCAGGATTGCGATCGCCCCCATCATAATTATCGGGTTCGCAGGAGGAACCACAACCTATGACAGTTTCATCTGGTGAAGCAAGCGAAAACTTAACCGCCTACCGATTTCGCTGGATCGGCTACGGCTTTCTACTGTTTGCATTGATTGATGCCATTCACATTCTGCTCACGATCCAAACCTCCCAACCCACCTGGCTGCTCCAAACGATTGGTCAATTCGTGGAGCGGGTGGTGGTTCCCTTATTGGGATTTACCCTCATCTTCTTTGGGGAGTATTATGGGCGGAAAGATAGCGAAAAGTTAGGACTCCGAATTTTGTCCTGGTTGTGCATGGTAATCGCCGTGATCTTTTTGCTGATGATTCCTCCGATTTTTCTGCAAACTTTGAGTGTTAATAGTCAAGCTCGGCAGGTCGTGGATCAGCAGGTGGAACAGCAACTCACCCAACTCAAACAACTGGAAGATCAACTGGCTCGGAGTAATCCGGAGCAACTCAAGGCCTTGGCTGCGCAATTGCAAGGATTGGGGGTGTCTGTTGATCCTACTAAACCAGATGCAGTCAAAGCCCAGGTTGAAGCTCGGATTAAAACGGTACGAGAACAGTTACAAAATCAAGCCCAGGGAGCCACCGCCGGACAAGCTTCCGGGCTTTGGAAAAATGCGATCAAATGGAGTTTGGGCGCATTAGTGTCAGCGGCCTTATTTTTCTACCTCTGGAAGAGTAGCCGCTGGGCGCGCTAGCCAACTCACGTTGATGTCCATCTCTCAATCAGCAACGAACCGCATTGGAGGACTTGTAACTCCTTCGATGCGGTTCTTTAGTTGGATGGCTCCATGCCGATTGCGGCTGAGGCGGGGTGATGTCGGGCTAGAGCAAGAGCAGGGAGGCAAGATTCAGTGCGATGGTTAATGACGGTGATGGTTGTCGCCTACTTATTACAAGCATTAGTCAGTAATCCCGGATTGATCTCGCTGCCGCTGGCTTTATATCTCAAGGAAACCTTGAGGTTGTCGGCCACAGGGGTCACCTGGTTTGGGGTCTTGGCTTTCATTCCCTGGACGCTTAAACCAGTGTGGGGGTTGATCTGCGATCGCGTGACAGTCTACGGTGCGCAATTTCGTACTTATTTTGCCCTGTGCTACGGGGTAGCCGCGATCGCCCTCTGGAGTCTCACGTTAGTTTCGTCACCCACAGTGACGCTGTTAGCTGTTTGTGCCATCGTCGTCTCGTGTGGCATTGCCTTCTCGGATGTGTTAGCAGATCGGTTGATGGTGCTGGAAGGTCGCCGTTTACAGCAAACCACCGTGATCCAAGCGGCGCAATGGTCGGCAGTCGGGGTTGGGGCAGCAGTAGCGAGTTGGGCGGGGGGGCAGTTTGCGGCGCAGCGATCGCTGGTGATGGTGAGTGCCGTGACGATTGGCTTATTGGTGCTGGGAGGCAGTTTTCTCTGGTACTGCTTACCGACCACTATGCCCCCAGTCACAGCCCCGACTCTACGCCAAATTGGCAAAGCCATCAGCGCTGACTTTCGTAATCCGCAAGTGCGGCGCTGCCTGGGATTGATTGTGTTGCTGGGGTTATGTCCAGTGCCGCCGTTGTGGTTCTATTTACGCGATACGCTCCAGTTGAGTGAACCAACGATTGGGACGTTGGGGGCGATCGCGGCTTTAGCAGGCAGTTTAGGCGCT
>JAIXVO010000676.1 GCA_027482985.1 Cyanobacteriota bacterium | reverse complement strand
CGGCGCGGGCGGCACCCTGAAAGACAACGAAATTGAAATTCAGGGCGACCACAAACAAAAGATCGTGCAATACCTGAGCCAACTGGGGTATAAGGCCAAAGGCAGCGGCGGCTAGGCAATTCAGCCAATGCCCCGTCACGGTTCAGCACTTTGCTATACCCTGGAATGTGTAGCTGTTAACAAAATGCCTTGACGATTCAATCTTTACTGGAGCCATTTGCCCATTTCGGTGTCCGTCTGGGGTTAGAACCGAGTCGGGTGTTGTTACAGAATTTGGGCAATCCGCATCTGCAAGTTCCGGCGATCCATGTGGCCGGGAGCAATGGTAAAGGGTCGGTGTGTGCCTATCTGTCATCGATTCTGGTGGAAGCGGGGTATCGAGTGGGACGCTACACGTCTCCCCACTTGATCAACTGGAATGAACGCATTTGCTTGAATAATCAACCGATTCCCACCCTGCACCTGATTCAACTGCTGGAGAAGGTGATTGAGGTTGCTAACCGCCAAGATCCACTGCCGACCCAGTTTGAAATTATGACGGCGGCAGCGTGGCTCTATTTCGCTCAAAACAGTGTCGATTTTGCCGTGATGGAAGTGGGCCTGGGCGGACGGTTGGATGCGACGAATGTGTGCGATCGCCCGCTGGTGAGTGTGATTACTTCCATCAGTCGGGAGCATTGGCAAGTGTTGGGATCGACGCTGGCGGCGATCGCTGGTGAAAAGGCGGGTATTTTGAAACCTGACTGTCCCGCTGTGGTAGGGCAGTTGCCGCCGGAGGCGAATGCGGTGATCTATCGTCGCGCCGCTGAATTAGGCTGTGAAACAACTTACCCGCAACCCGCGAGAGATTTGGGCGATGGCTGGGTGGAATATCGCGGCATTGAAGAATATGAGCTGACCAGTGAGCCTTTATTTGAGGAAGGCTTTGAGGAAGGCTTCGAGGCTGGGGAGGAGGCTGAGTTTGAGGATGCGGCTCCCCTCACCGCCGTTGATCCAGAAGAGCTGGAGGACATCACCCTGGTGCACATGATGTCCACGATTCGCTATCAGCTCCCACTGGCGGGTGCCATTCAACGCCACAACTCCGCCCTGGCGATCGCCACTATCCAAATTTTGCGCGAACAAGGCTGGGAAATTCTGGATGATGCGATCGTCGATGGGATTGCCAAAACCCGCTGGGCAGGACGGTTGCAGTGGATTCAGTGGGGCGATCGCCAGATTTTGATCGATGGGGCACACAATGCCGCCAGTGCGCAGGTGTTGCGGGATTATGTGGAGGAGGTGGCGGCAAAGGCAGAAGGCAGGAGGCAGGAGGCAGGAGTAACAGCGGCTACGGATCACGTCCCAGGCTCTACACCAAACTGCTGGGTGATGGGGATGCTGGTGACGAAGGATCATGAGGAGATTTTTAAGACCTTGCTGCGATCGGGGGATAGTTTGTATCTCGTGCCGGTGGCGGATCATCAAACGGCTGACCCGCAGCAGTTAGCGGCATTAGCGACGCAAATCTGTCCGCAGTTGCGGCATTGTACGACTTATGACACGGTGGAAACGGCTTTGAGGGCGGCGACGGCAACTCGCGATCGCGTGGTGCTGTGTGGCTCGCTTTACCTAATTGGGCAATTTTTGCAGACGATGCAAGGTTAGGAATTCGCCCCGCTCTCATACCCTCTGCCTTCTGCCTTTCCCCTAACTGGGGTAAAACGCAAAGATCAGTTTGAGATCCCAATCCTCAGCCTGACGGATGAGTTGGATTTCGCGGATGAATTCTCGCAGGTAGGCGCGCCGTTCTGGTTCTGACAAGTCGAGCCAGAATTGGGGAATGGAGAGGGTTTGAGCGGTGGCTTGGAGATCGACGGGGGGCAGTTGGGCGAGTTGGTTGGCAAGGTCGGCAATTTCTGTCCGGAGTTTGTAAGCTCGCAAGTCAGCCGTTTCCTGATCCAATACGCGCGTCTCGATTAAGGTGGGGAGTTGCGCCAAGATTGCTTCTTGAGCCGCGATCGCCCCTTGCAACCGCTGTTTGATGGGCACCATATCCGGTAACTCGACTCCAGCGAGTGCCTGGGGTAAATCCGCACAAATGCGCTGAATGGTCGCTTGCAACACGTCGGCGTAGGGCACGCCCCCACATTTTGGCTGCCGTGGGCAGGTGCGCGGTCGCAGATACAAATACTCCTGTTGACCGTGATGGGCGGTGACATGGGCGATCGTCAGGGTAGCCTGACACTCGGCACAGGTGACTAAGCCTGCCAGCGATCGCGGGGCACTGGCAGCGCGGGGCGGCAGGCGGCGATTGCGGCGGAGCAGGCGATCGACCTGGGCGGCTTCATCGCGGGAAATGATGGCAGGGTGGGCATCTCGGACGCGATTCCCATCCTGATAGTCCAGATCACCCCGATAGGCGGCATTGATCAGCCAGCGTTGCCCAGTGGAGGCGGAAATCTTTTTGTTGTAGCGCTTGGCCAGGTAGCGGACGGCTCCTCGGACGGAGCCATACAGCAAAAACTGTTCAAAAAAGTCTTTGACGACGGGGGCGGTGGCGCGATCGATGACATACCCTGTCTTGGTACGGCGATAGCCATAGGGAGCTTTGCCGGGGGGTGGCAAGGCTTTCACCCGATTGCGGGCGTGTCCCTGCCGAATCCGCCGACTGCGTTGCGCTTGTTGCAAGGCTTGCCACCGTTGGCGGGTGGCGGCGGGCGAGTCAGGTAACGCGATCGCCTCTGCATCGATCGCCCCCGGCGGCAATTCGGACAACACCAACAACGGAATCTGCAAGGCTTCCAGCGCTGCTAAGCGATCGCTCACCGCCGCCAGCGATTCGCCTAAATCCTCCAGTTGGCGCACCAAAACACCATCCACGGCTTCCGTTTGGCAGGCTTGCAGAAGTTGTTGCCATTGGGGGCGGGATGTCGTTGGGGGGGCGGCTTTCGCATCTGCTGTCCCTGGCGATGAGAGGGCCTGATCGTGATACAAGCGGGCGATCGCAAACCCCCACTCCACCGCATCGGGCGATCGATCCAGGAGGGGATCGGTGTAGAGGTAGGCGAAGAGGTTCACGGTCAGAGCGCGTTAGGGAGTCGTGACGGGCGCGACTTCCGGCGGTGCACTGGCATGGGAACGCGTCAAAAATGCCACACATTCCACATGGGGGGTCTGCGGAAAGAAGTCAGCGGGTTGGATGCGGGTGAGGGTGTAATGACTGCACAACAGTTTGAGGTCACGGGCGAGGGTCGCAGGATTACAACTCATGTAGACGATGCGGTCGGGATGGAGTTGCAGCAAGGTATCTAACACGGAGCGATCGCAGCCTTTGCGGGGCGGATCGAGCACCACCACATCCGGTTGCACCGTCAATTCCGGCAGCAGGGCTTCCACCGTCCCCACTTGAAACGTGACATTATCCAACTGATTCAAAGCGGCATTCAGAGTCGCCTGGGCGATCGCCTCCGGTTGGACTTCCAGCCCGATCGCCTGTTTCGCATGTTGGGCGAGGGGCAGCGTCAGAGTGCCAATCCCACTATAGGCATCCAAGACAATCTCGGTGCCCTGGAGTTGCAGTTCGGCCAAAATCACCTGCATTAATGTCTCGGCAACTTCGGTATTGACTTGAAAGAAGGTGTCCGGTCGAATCTGGAAGGTCAATCCGGCAAACAGTTCATGCAGGTGCGATCGCCCTGCAATGCAGCGCGTTTCTGACCCAAAAATGGCATTGGTGCGATCGCCATTCACATTCACCAATACGCCCACCAGTCCCGGATACCGCTGCAACCACTCCTGCGCCTGCACTTCGATATCCACCAGTCCCGGCTCTTTCGTCACCAGCGTCAGCAGCATTTCGCCCGTGTGTCGGCCAATTCGCAAACTCAAATGGCGCAACTTGCCCCGATGCAGTGTTTCGTCATAGAGGCTCCAGCCCCGCTTTTGAATATCCTGCTTCACTTCTGCCAGCAAGGGATTCAAGCGTTCATCCTGAATTGGGCACTGGTTCAGGTTAATGAGTTGGTGGCTGCCCTTCTGGTAATAGCCAGCCATCACCGAATTCGGGATGGTCGCCTCTATCGCTTCCGCTTCGGCTTGAGCTTTGCGCGTCAACGGACGATTATCGCGGGGTTTCTGGTCGTTCCCTTTGGCGCGGCGCAGCGGGTAAGTAGACTTGTTGCGATAATGCAACTCGGCCTGATGTAACACCGCATCAACGGGGGGTTGGGGAATGCCGCCAATCCGCTCCACCGCCTGAATCACCAAATTGCGTTTGATTTCTTGTTGGTAAGAATACGCCACGTGTTGCCACTGACAGCCACCACACTTATCCGCCACAATGCACTTCGGGCGAATCCGATAGGGGGAAGGCGCAAGCAATTCTTGTAGTTTGCCGTGGGCATATTGGGGTTTGACGTGCATCAGGCGCACCCGCACGCGATCGCCCGTCACCGTATCCGGCACAAAGATCACCCGCTGATCCCACCGTCCCACGCCATCGCCGCTGTCACTCAAATCGGTGATCAGGACATCCAGCAGTTCGCCCTGTCGCCAGGCCGCACTCGGCGATCGCCCCAAACTTGTCTCAGAATTTAAGTCCACCAATGTTTTTCACCTTATGAATGCACTGAACCATCCGGGAGCGTAGCCCACTTGAAATCTGCCCCTTCCAGGTTAGCCTTCGTTAAGACTGCACGAAACAGGGTGGCCGAATTGAAGTTCGCTCCATGCAAATTGGCACCCATTAAATTCGCTTCTAACAGATTGGCCTGAATCAGCCCCGCCCAACTCAAGTTCGCTAATTCGAGATTGGCTTTCCGCAGAGTGGCCTTATCTAGATTAGCAACTTGCAGATTGGTCTGACCTAAATTCGCTTGCGTTAAGTTGGCATAACTCAAATTCGCCATGTGTAAGTTGGCATGGTTGAGGTTCGCATGACTCAAATCGGCTTTGCGCAAAATGACTTCTTGTAAATCTGCCCCCGCTAAATCCACACCGCATAGGTGGGCATGACTCAGATCTGCCCCCCGCAAATCGATCGCGATGTCCCGATGTGCCCAGCGCCATTGATTCCAGCGATCGCTACCTTGCAAAATGACGGTCACTTGCTCCGCGTTTGCCAATCCCTCACCTCATCCGCGATCGTGTTGTGTTCCTATTTTCGCAATTCCCGCTCAATTCGACAGAACGTTGAGGAATATGAAGGAGTCGGCAGGAGGACTCCATGCGTCAGGTTTCCAGCGATCGCGTCGGGAGTCGGAGGGTTTGCAGAAAGGTTTGGGCTTCGGGCAGGGGCGATCGCTGAAATTCGGCAGGTTCACAAAGCACGACTAATTCTCCCTGCTGCATCAGCCCAATCCGCGTTGCTAAGATGAATGCTTCCTGAATGTCGTGGGTGACGAAGACGACGGTTTTGCCCAAAGTCTGTTGCAAACGGCGAAATTCCTGTTGCAACTCTAAGCGGGTAATCGGGTCGAGGGCACCAAAGGGTTCATCCATCAGCAAAATCGGGGGATCAGCCGCCAGCGATCGCGCCACGCCCACCCGCTGCCGTTGCCCACCCGACAGTTGATGGGGATAGCGCTGGGCAAATTCGGCGGGTTCCAGTCCCACCAGGTGCAATAACTCCTGCACTCGGGTTTTAATTTGGCGGGAGTTCCAGCCCTGTAAGGTGGGGACAATGCCGACATTTTGGGCGATCGTGAAATGGGGAAACAAGCCCGTTTCCTGGATCACGTAGCCGATCCGTCGCCGCAATTCGATCGCATCCCAGTCGGTCGTCGCCCGTCCCTGCACCAACACTTGCCCAGCGGTAGGAGTCAGTAACCGATTGATCAGT
>JAIXVO010000566.1 GCA_027482985.1 Cyanobacteriota bacterium | reverse complement strand
TTCTTCCAGCGACTTCCCTTCGAGAGGTGTGCCGGCAATCAAGCGCAGCGTGTTGTCAACATAGCCTTTGTGATGCAGGCCGTGATGAGTATCGACGGTGTCTTTAGAGATCACCGGCGAGAGGGCGTCGTTCGCATACGGCAATTGGGTGAGCGCGATCGCGGTGGGGCTGTTCCTGACGGCCTGTAATCCTGCGCCGGAAACCGGGGTGGTACCAGGTGCTACGCCGCCTGCCAGCCCCACGCCCACGGATAGCCCCACGGCTGCCGTGTCGCCCGCGCCCACCGTCAGCCCCACCCTCACCAGTCCCACGCCGACAGCTTCCCCCTCACCCACAGCAGGCAAGCCAGAAAATGTCACCAAAATTGAGACCCAAATTACTGACCTGGTAACGAAAGCGGGCAACCTGACGGTGCAATCTGTGAATTGTCCTGCCACAATTTCGGAAACTTCCGGACAAACCTACGATTGCCAGGTGCAATCCGATGTTGGGGCGTTTGTGGTGGTGATCCAACCAACGGGAGCCGCTGGCAAGTTCCGGTGGGGCACCCGCGGTCTGCTATTGCTGTCGAAATTGGATAGCTTTATTCAACAAAGCGTGGCGAATCAGGGCGGCGGCAAGGTGACGGTGGATTGTGGTGGCAAGTCGCGCACGGCCAAGCCGGGAGAAGTTTTCGAGTGCAAAGTGACGGATGCTAAAGGAGCCGTCAAAACAGCGCGGGTGACCGTCCGGGATGAACAAGGCAATGTTTACCTGAATCTCTAACGGCTAGCTAAATCGCTTGCGTTCACTGCGGTAGCGGAGGTATTCGGCGATCGCAAATAAAAATCCGGTCGAGAGAATCAGGACGACGCTAAGGGCGTTGATATCCGGCTTCACCCCTGTTCGGATGCGGCTGAAAATTTCCATCGGCAGGGTGCTGGAACCACCGCCAGCGGTGAAACTAGCAATCAGAAAGTCATCCAGACTGAGGACGAAGGCCAGTAAACAGCCGGAGACGATCGCGGGCATCAGTTCGGGCAGTAACACCTGCATAAAGGCTTGGGTGGGCGTGGCACCCAGATCCAGCGCGGCTTCTTCCAAATGGGGATTGAGGTCATTGATCCGAGTGGAAACGACGATCGCCACGTAGGACAAGCAAAACACCACATGCGCGGAAATCACCGTCCCCAAACTGAGTTGGATTAAGCCCCCACTAACGGGAATGGCGATCGCCGCGAGAAAGACGAGCGTGGCGACGGCGATCGCGATGTCGGGGATGATCAGGGGCAGATAGGCTGTGCCCTGATACACCTGCTTACCAGGAAAGCGGTAGCGGGCTAACCCCACTGCCATTAGCGTCCCGACGACGGCAGCAATCCCGACGGCAAAAAAGGCCACAATCAGGCTATTCGCCAGCGCGGTCAAAATTCGGCTGTCGTTCAAAAAGGCCACGTACCACTTCCAGGTAAAGCCCTTCCAGCCTGTGCTGTATTTCGAGTCGTTGAAACTGTAGAACGCCAGCACCAGAATCGGGAAATACATGAAGCCAAAGAGCCCGATGGCGATTAAGGACAGCCACGGCCAGGAGAGCGGACGGTTGGATGTGGAATTCATGGGTTACACGCCTCCAGCGGCACTGCGATCGCCATACTTCAGCAACAGGGCGATCGCGATACTGACCACCAGAATCAACACCATACTGAGGGCAGAGCCGAATCCCCAGTTCTGAGTCGCGCCTAAAAACTGGTTATAAATCAGACGAGCGACGGTCATACTGGATGCACCGCCCAGGATTTCAGGATTGACAAAATCCCCCATGCTGGTGATGAAGACGAGTAAGGAACCCGCCGCAATCCCCGTAAGACTTTGAGGCACTGTCACGCGCCAGAACGTCTGTGCCGGATTCGCCCCCAAATCAGCTGCGGCCTCCAGTAATCGGCGATCGAGTTTTTCCAGTGCCGCATATAAAATCAACACCATGTAAGGCAGCAGGCTGTAGGTCATGCCGATCAAGACAGCGGGTTCACGATTCAGTAAATCGAGCGGCGGCATCCCCACTTTGCCCAGGATTGAATTCAACACCCCCGTCGGTCGCAGAATGGTAATCCAGGCGTAGGTCCGGAGCAGGGAGGAAGTCCACAGGGGCAACACAAACGCCAGCAGGACGAGATTTTGCCAGCGCTTCGGCACTTTCAGCGCAATCCAGTAGGCGATCGGGAAACCCAAGACGAGACAGGCGATCGTCGTGCCGATGGAGAAAAACAGCGATCGCGTCAGTACAGGAAAATAATCCGGTTGGACAATTCGCCAGTAGTTATCTAACCCCGACGGATTCACCACCTGTCCTGGACGAATCCCCGGCACCAGACTGAGTTGAAAAATCAAGAGCGTGGGCAGCACCAGCAGCAGGGCTAACCACACGCCAGCGGGAGCCAACATCAGCAACGGTTGTAACCATTGGGGTGGCGCTTTGGGTTCGGTTGTGGAAGGCAGGGGGGACGCGGGACTCACCATCAATTTCTTCTATCCACTCGTTAATTTCGTCCAATACTGGTCATACAATTCCATCACCTTCGGGTCTAGCGGGATAATCCGTTCACAGGCTTGGATCACACTCTCTGGCGGGAATAAACTGCCATTATTTCGCAGCGGGGCAGGAAGCTGGTCAAAAGCCGCCTGGTTGGGGGTCGCGAAGAACAAGCGACTGGTGACACCCACGGCCACCGATGGCTGCATCATGAAGTTGATCCATTCGTAGGCAGCATCGGGGTTAGGGGCGGTCACCGGAATCACCATCGTATCGCTCCACAGCGAAGTGCCGCTGGCGGGAATCACGTAGCGCAGTTTGGCATCGGGGTTTTCTTGAATCAGGCGTACGGCATCGGCAGAGTAGGCCATTGACAGGATTAAATCGCCAGCCAACAGGCGATCGCGCCAGGCATCAGTGGTAAAAGTGGTGACGGCAGGTTTTAACTGCACCAGTTTTTGGTATGCCTGCCGAATTTCTGTGGGATCGGTGGCATTGTAGGAATGCCCCAGGCTTTTCAGGGTGGCTCCCATCACTTCCCGCACATCTGCTAGCAGGGTCATTTTACGATTTAACTGAGCTTGCAGTCGCCACAGATCTTCCCAATCTTCGGGGCCAGGGTTGAGGGCAGCCGTGTTGTAAATAAATCCAGTGGTGCCCCAACTAATTGGGACGCTGTGACGATTAGCAGGATCGTAAACCGAATTTTGGAATTCCGGCATCAAATTTTCCATGCCATTGATCCGGCTATGATCCAGCGGCTTCAGCAGTTTTTTATCGATCATTTCCGCCACTTTGTAATCGGACGGATAAATCACACTGTAAATTGCGCCTTTGCCGGATTGAAACGTCGCCAGCATCGTTTCATTCGAGTCATAAATATCGGCAGTCACGTTAATGCCCGTTTGCGTATGAAACGTCTCTGTCAGCAACGGGTCAATATAGCTTTCCCAGGTGAACAGCGACAGTTCGTCCTTATTGCCTTTGCTCAACGCCGGACGCACTTCGCCTAAGGTCCACCCACAACCAGGCAGCACCATCCCAGCCGCGATCGCGGTGGCGGTATGGAGGAGTTGGCGGCGGGTGAGGGAGGGCATGGGCGGGGAGGAGTCAGGAGTCAGGAGGGAGGGAAAGGAAGATTTCGTAGAGACGTGCCGCTGGCACGTCTATTTTTGGGGTACGGGGAGGAAAATTTCGTAGAGACGCGCCGCTGGCACGTCTCTTTCGGGGGATGGGGGGAGCAGGTTAGAGGGGGAGGGCGAGACAGTCTTGGGCGCTCCAGGAGACGTAGATGGGGGTGTCGGCGCTGGGGAGGTTGGTGGGGCTGTTGGAACGCATCACCGTGAGGCGATCGCCGGATAAGAGCTGGACTTGAAAATGGACATGGGTGCCCAGATACATGACATCTTGGAGGCGACCTTCAAAACAATTGCGATCGTCATTACAAGGGGTGAGGCTAAGCTGAACGGTTTCCGGGCGGACACTCAGAACCACGGTGCCCGAAGTCAGGGTATTGCCTGCTTCCGGTTGTTTGGCTTTCACCTTCAAACCCGTTTCGGTGACGACCCAGAGCGTGGTGGGATAGAAGCCTTCGATTTTGCCGTGGAAGAGATTGGTATCGCCAATAAAATCTGCGACAAAGGGGGTTTTAGGTTGCTGGTAAATGCGTTCGGGCGTATCAATTTGCTCGATGATGCCCTGGTTCATGACGGCGATGCGATCGCTCAAACAGAGGGCTTCTTCCTGATCGTGAGTCACCATCACAAAGGTTAATGCCAATTCCCGATGCAGATTCGCCAATTCCACCTGCATTTCTTTACGGAGCTTCAAATCCAGCGCTCCCAGCGGCTCATCCAGCAATAACACCGTCGGGCGATTGACTAGAGCCCGTGCCAATGCCACCCGTTGCTGTTGGCCCCCGGAGAGTTGCGCCGGAAACCGTTTGGCAAACCCGTCCATTTTCACCAGTTTCAGGGCTTCATCCACCCGTTGTTGAATCTCAGCTTTCGTGTGCTTTTGTAAGCGCAGGCCAAAGGCCACATTTTCCCAGGCCGTCAGGTGGCTAAACAGGGCATAGCTCTGAAACACCGTATTGACAGGACGACGGTAGGGCGGCATCGCGTTCATCCGTCGCCCTTGAATCAGGACTTCGCCCGCAGAGGGTGTATCAAACCCGGCAATGAGTCTCAGGGTCGTAGTTTTGCCACAGCCTGAAGGACCAAGAATACTAAAAAATTCGCCTCGCCGAATGCCTAAGTCCACACCGCGTACGACTGTTTCGTTGTTGAACAGCTTGCACACCTGCCGCAGTTCTACATCAAATTCAGCATTGGCTGTCGTAGCGGACGAGTTTTGGATGGCAGCCTGAGACATAGTAGCGATTTCCCTGTTTTGCCGGAGTGACGGAATCAATAAGGTGCGATAGTCGTAAAAACGATGGGTTTATTGTATCTGCCTCAAATTCCTTCTGAGATCAGAGTGTGCCAGCAAAATGTCACAATTTTGTTGTCCTTTATACCCAAAGTGAATTATTCTGACTACCTGAGGTAGCCGCAGCCAGCCCCCAGTCGAATGTTGCGATCGCTGACTTCTGTTGCTAGGGTGCCCAGTTGCCAGAGCGAACCATCATCCCGCTCCAGTCAGGCACGATTTGGTATTCTCAAAGTGTTTACAACTTTTTTCGTTAAATTGCTGATTTTTTTCACAAAACGTTTTGATTCTGGACTAAATCCGATTTAGCGCCACTTTATTTCCGTTGTTCGCACCTCACACCCGTTTGGCATGACTCTGCTTCAGCCTTCTGTATCCACGACTTCTGCCTCAGATACTCGCACCGTTGGTCAGCGCTATCGCTCGGTGTTTTTGATGTTGCTGATCTCCCTGCTGCTATTGGGGGGGTTGGGGGGGCGGTTAGTCTTCCTGCAATTGATCGAAGGCGATCGCAATCGTCAATTGGCGGAGAAAAACCGGATCCGGTTGATTCCCAAAATGGCAGAACGGGGCGTGATTCGCGATCGCAAAGGCCGGATCTTAGCGGGTAGTCGGCTCTCTCATTCGGTCTTTTTGTGGCCGCTGGCTCGCAAAAAAGGGGAATGGGGCACGACCGTCAGCCGCCTCTCGCAGATTTTGAATGTGCCGGAACGGGTGATTCTTAAACGGCTGGAACAAGCAGGCTACAATTCCCCCTTCCTGGTGCGGATTGCCCGTGGTATTACCCCCGCCCAAGTGACGGCGATTAGCGAGTATGCCGGAGAACTGGAAGGGGTGCAGGTGGACGCGGAAGCGGTGCGGTACTACCCCAATGGTGATCTCGCTGCCCATGTGTTGGGTTATACGGGCGAACTGAGCGATGCCGAACTGGAACGCCGCAAGCATGAAGGCTATCGCCTGGGAGATGTGGTTGGGCAGATGGGGATTGAGCTGGCCTTTGAAAATGACCTCCGGGGCGAACGGGGCGGTCAGCAGGTGGAAGTGGATGGGGCGGGGCAGGTGGTGCGCATCCTGGGGCAAAAGCCGACCAAAGCGGGGCAAGATGTGACGTTGACCCTTGACCTTGACCTGCAAAAGGCTGTGGAGCAGGCCTTGGGCGATCGCAAAGGGGCAGTGGTGGCGATCGATCCCAACAATGGTGCCGTCCTGGCGATGGTGAGTCGGCCTGCCTTTGATCCCAATTTATTTTCGACGCGGATCAGTGATGCGCAGTGGAAACAGTTGCAAAGTGCTGATCATCCGTTCGTCAATCGAGCCTTGCAAGCTTTCCAGCCCGCCAGTACCTTCAAAATTGTGACGACGGTGGCGGGACTGGAATCCGGTAAATTTACGCCCGATACTGTTCTCCAGACCTACCCTTCCCTGACGATCGGGGGCATTGTCTTTAACGACTGGAACCGGGCTGGCTTTGGCCCCCTGGATTTCGCCGGAGCGATGGCTCACAGTAGCGACACGTTTTTCTATCAAGTGGCGACCACGATTGGCGGCGAAATCCTGATTGATTGGACGCGGCGCTTCGGCTTTGGCCGCAAAACGGGGATTGAACTGGGGATCGAAGAATCGGAAGGGCTAGTGCCCGACGATGCCTGGAAACAAAAAGAACTGAAGGAAGGCTGGTATCTCGGCGATTCCGTCAATATGTCGATTGGGCAAGGCTATTTATTAACCAGTCCGTTGCAGGTGGCGGTGATGTTTGCGGTGCCTGCCAATGGTGGGTTTTTGGTGAAACCTCATCTGCTGAAAGACAACGAAGAATCGAAGAGTTGGCGAGAATCGCTGAATCTCAAACCCACGACGGTAGAAAAGCTGCATCGAGGCTTGCGGGAAGTGGTGACCTACGGCACGGGTGGGGGGGTGCAGGCGGAGAATTTACCCGCGATCGCGGGTAAGAGTGGCACTTCCGAAGATATGGGGGATGGCTCTGATACGTGGTTTGGTGCCTATGCGCCGTTTGACAAACCTGAAATCATTGTGGTCGCCTTTGCGGGGCG
>JAIXVO010000346.1 GCA_027482985.1 Cyanobacteriota bacterium | reverse complement strand
GGCCGACAGTGTCACTAAAATTACGCGCATCTGGGCCGCCCGAATTCACGAAAACCAGCAACGATTTGATTGTCCGGCGGTGCCAGAAATGCCCCCCGTCATCGGCGATCGCCATGCGCTCGAACGTATCCTCACCGAACTGCTAAGTAATGCTTGCAAATATACGGCTCCGGGTGGCCTGGTTGTGGTGCAGGTGTGCCATGAGCGCCAAGCCGCGGCGATCGCGTCGCCCCTGCACTTATACATCACTGTGAGCAATACGGCTGAAGTGGGAGCGAGTGAGTTGCCCTACCTGTTCAAAAAGTTCTACCGAGGCGCGAATGCGGCAACGAGCAAACAGCTGGGGACTGGGTTAGGGTTGGCAATTCTAGAAAAATTAGTGCATCACCTGCAAGGCACGATCACAGTGACCAGTCAGGACGGGTGGACAACTTTTACGGTGCTGTTACCGTTAGGCGTGGTGACGGCACCCTCCCTGGTCGTCTGTTAACCGCCTCGATCACGACCGCAACGCCATTGTTTCGCAAAATTATCCCTTTCTACTCCTGCGCTCAGGCCTGGATACGTCACTACTCATGAAAAAGATTTTGGTGATCGAAGATGAAGCCTTTGTCCGAGACAATTTAGTGGAATTATTGGAATTGGAAAACTACTGTGTGGTCAGTGCGGGCGATGGGCTGACGGGGATTGAGTTGGTGCACCGCGATCGCCCGGATTTGATTTTGTGTGATGTGATGATGCCTCACGTTGATGGTCACACCGTCTTGCAGACATTGAAGCAAGACGCAGTCACGGCGACGATTCCCTTTATTTTCCTGACCGCCAGAACCCATCAAACTGATCTGGCCTCTGGGTTAGCCCTGGGTGCGAATGCTTACCTGAGCAAACCCTATAGTGCTGCCGACCTGCTGACGGTCGTTGAGCGCCTGCTAACGCTGAGCGTGGAGTAATGCGAGCCAGCCGTTAGGGGCGATCGCGACCCAGCTTTAAATATTATTTCGCAAATTAAATAAAGATTCAGATTTAACAACTTTTATAGGCTAAAGGGTATTCTAGAAGCCAGCTCTAGCCGTCGCCCTGGGTAATGTGGCCGCGGCGAGTTAGAACACTTACCCAGCATTGGCTCTTGCCGACCCGCCTTGTCCTCAGTGTTCTGACCAAAGCTATAAAACACTGGTTGGTTGCTCCATTGAGGGTCTTCTCTTGTTAAATTTACCAGCGCTCATCCACCGTCATCCCCTGATTGTGACACCGGCAACGGCTGTGATGGACGCGATCGCAATGATGAGCCACTCACAGTTGCCAACGCCAGACGGGCCCTCGCCCCCGCCTGGGCCGTCCCCCAACTCACCGCCTCACGTTGTTTTAGTGGTCGCAAATCAGCAGGTGGTGGGTGTCTTGACAGCGCTGGATGTCGTGCGTCTGGTCGCTAGCCAGCAACCTCTGGAATCCCTGGTAATGCGCCAGGTGATGTCATCCCAGGTCGCGACCTGGCGGGAAACTGACCTCACCGATCAAACCAGAGTGTTTGACCTGTTGCGACAGTCACCCACCCAGGCGTTGATTATCCTGGACGAACGGGAGCGGCTCGTCGGGGTGCTGTCTTGTGAGTCGGTGAGGACTGCCTTGATGGAGTGTCAAGCCGCGATCGAGTCCCAACTGCATGTCAATGAACAACGCTATGCAGCACTCGCGGCGGCCACCCCAGTTGGTATTGTCCGTGCCGATCCCCAGGGGCTTTGGGTCTATCTCAATGATCGCGGGTGCCAGATGGCTGGGCTCACCCTGGAAACCGCCTTACAGTCGGGTTGGCAGCAGGCGATTTATGCCCTGGATCGAGCCGTGGTGCTGGCAGAGTGGGCCGCTGCGGTGCGTCGAAAAGGGTCGCTCCAAATTGAATTTCGGTTTCAACATCGCGATGGTACCGTAGTTTGGGTCTATGGGCAGGTGGTGCCTGTCTGGTCTGACACGGGCGAACTCACGGGTTATATCGGCACCATTACTGACATCAGCGATCGCAAATTTGTGGAACAGCAGCTTCAACTGTTGAATCAAGACCTGGAAGCCAAAGTCGCTGAGCGTTCTGCGGCCTTGCTAGAGCGCGACGCGCGACTGCATCAGAGCGAAACTCAACTACAGGCGATTCTTAACTTTGCAACTGCGGTAATCTATGTCAAAACCCTGGCAGGTGAGTATACCCTAGTCAATCAAGCGTTCTTAAATCTGTTTGAATGCACAACGGCAGAGATCGTCGGCAAAACCGATCATCAGTTTTTTCCTTTAGAGACGGCGGATCTTTTGCGAGCCAATGATGTCTTGCTGATGGCTGAGGGGACAGTTCAACAGTTTGAAGAGCCAGTTTGGGTAAGGGGCGTGTGCCGGACTTTTCTGTCCAGTAAGTTTTTGTTGCGGGATAGTGCTCACCACCCCTACGCCATTTGTGGCATGTCTACCGATATCACTGATCGCAAATCTGCTGAACAAATCATTTGCCAAAAAGTAGCGCAGGAACAACTGCTGTGGGAAATTACCCAACGGATTCGTCAATCCCTCGATTTACAAACGATTTTTCAGACGGCCTGTGCCGAAATTCGTCGCAGTCTCCAAGCCGATCGCGTCAGCATTTTCAAGTTCACACCTGGTTCCAACTTCAACTCAGGGCGCTTTGTCTCTGAAGCTGTCGGCATGGACTGTTCCCCGATTCTCAACCGCCAGGTCGATGACCATTGTTTTGGCGATAACTACGCCACCCTCTACGCTCAGGGTCACTGTTTGGTGATCGAGGACATTTATACCGAGAACTTAACTACGTGCCATCGCGAGATTTTGGCTCAGTTTGAGATTCGGGCTAATCTGGTGCTGCCCCTGCTGTCGGGTCAGTCCCTATGGGGCTTGTTATGTGTGCATCAATGCCACGCACCTCGCAGCTGGCAACAGGCAGAAATTGACCTGACACAGCAACTCGCCTATCAACTTGCGATCGCCATTCAGCAGGCTCATTTGTATGAGCAGATTCAAGCTGAACTCCTAGTCCGCCAACAGGCTGAAGCCCGCATTGCGCTGCAACTCCGTCGGCAACAAGCAATGGAAGCGATCGTGCAACAGATCCGTGAATCGCTCGATTTAGCCGAGATTTTGGCTACCGTCACGCAGCAGGTCAAGGCCGTATTGCACTGCGATCGCGTCATTGTCTTTCAGTTGTTTCCCAATGGCACCAGTCAAATTGTCGAAGAAGCCGTCAGTCCTGATTTACCTTCGCTCAAAGCCCGCCAGTGGGAGGATGAAACCTGGTCGCAAGATATTTTGGACTGTTACTGGCAAGGTCAACCCCGCATTGTGCCGGATGTCATGCAAGATATTTGGACGGATTGCTTGCGAGAGTATTCCCAGGAAGGCCAAATTCAATCTAAAATTGTTGCCCCCATTTTGCAGGAAGTCCTGTATGGTGAGTTTCATCGCTGGGTTGCACCGCAACAGGAACACAAACTGTGGGGCATTTTAGTGGTTCATGCTTGCCAGTCCAAACGCCTGTGGCAGCAACCAGAAGCTGAACTGCTCCAACACATCGCGAACCAACTCTCGATCGCGATTCATCAAGCGAATCTATTTGCCCAATTACAACTGGAACTGCGGGAACGAAAGCAGGCAGAACAGCAATTGACTGAGCGGAATCAGCAACTCGCACTGTCTAACGAAGAACTGGCGCGGGCGACGCGGATGAAGGATGAATTCCTCGCAAATATGAGCCATGAGTTGCGCACGCCTTTGAATGCCATCTTGGGAATGACAGAAAGCTTACAGGAAGCGGTCTTTGGCCCTACCACGGCGAAACAAAACAAAGCTTTGCAAACGATTGAGCGCAGTGGTTCTCATTTGCTGGAACTGATTAATGACATTCTGGACGTGGCTAAGATTGAAGCGGGTCAAATCGAATTAGATTGCGCGTCTACTGCGATCGCGCCTTTATGTCACTCTAGCCTCGCGTTCATCAAGCAGCAGGCTTACAAAAAGCAACTCCAATTGGAGATTCAACTTCCCCCTCAACTCCCTGATTTGTTGATTGATGAGCGCCGAATTCGCCAGGTGCTCATCAATTTGCTGAATAATGCCGTGAAATTTACCCCTGAAAGGGGCACCATCACGCTGCGTGCCTACTGTTGTCAACTGGTTTCAGAACTCGATCCGACACAAGAAAAATATCTCCAAATTTCAGTAATTGATACTGGTATTGGCATTGCTCCAGACCATATTAATCGCCTGTTTAAACCCTTTATTCAAATTGATAGTGCTTTGAATCGCCAATATCAAGGCACTGGTTTAGGATTGGTGTTGGTGAAACGGATTGTGGAGTTGCATCAAGGCTTTGTCAGCTTGACCAGTGAGGTGGGAGTTGGCAGTTGTTTTACCATTTCTCTCCCCTGTGATGTCAACCTCCCCAATCATTGTTTTAATGCTCCCTTCCAGTCCGCTCATCCGAATTCGCCCATTCAGACCGTCGAAGTGGTGCCAATCATTTTGTTAGTTGAAGATAATGAGGCCAACATTGCTACGATCTCTAGTTACTTGGCGGCAAGGGGTTTTCAGGTGCAGGTGGCTAAAACGGGAGAAGCCGCGATCGCTAGTGTGGTCGCCACTCCTCCAGATCTGATTCTGATGGATTTACAAATGCCGGGAATGGATGGGCTAGAAGCCATTCACCACATTCGCGGTACCCCGTCGGGGGCAACCTTGCCGATTATTGCCCTGACTGCCTTAGCCATGTCCAGCGATCGCGATCGCTGCTTGGCAGCTGGAGCCTCGGATTACCTCAGTAAACCCGTCAAACTCAAGGAATTAGTGACCCTGATTCAACATCACCTGGCGCATCAGTAGTTTTGCGATCAAGTCATCGCTGCATTCACGGATCACTAAAATCCGTATTCTTAACCTAGTTTCAAGCCAGTTAAACAGGAATCATAAAAGAGCTAAACTAGCCTGAATCATTTACCAGTTGGCGTTAGGGTGCATTTCGACCAGTCATTCACAAGCCGATAACTCCAATGCACTATCCCTTAAAGTCCTATGGCATTGATCGACTCCATGCCCCTTACACCACCCGTCATCCCTTTTTAGCTCAGCTTGATCCCACCATCCTGGCACTTTTTAGCGCACAACAGCTAGCTGTCATCCAGTTGTTAGTAGAATCAACCTACCCGCAAACTATCCCTAAGCTGATTAATCTTAGATTAACCGCCAACTTGGGTCTAACTCGGTTATCTGTTGGTCTTTGGGTGCGCCATCGCGATCGCCAACTCAGTCGCCATGCCTCCCGCTCTACTTGGGCGCGTATTGGTCACAGAGTTATTGCTATGAGCTTCCTAATTGGGTTAAATCTAACGATTAGCATGGGTCTGATTAGCTTATTTTATGTGATTTATCGAATCAAGTCAGCATTAGGCATTGATTTATTTCCATTTCACTTAAAAGATCTACTGACCTGGATTCCGCTTTAAGTCATCCCAGAATCAACTGTAATCATAACCGCGCAAATTCGGATGGCCAGAGTTAGCCACGGGGTGCCCTGCTCAAGCCGCTAACCAACCCCCTGAAATTGGGTACATTGCCTGAGAAAGCGTTGCGGTAAGTGCGGCATTGCACCCCAATGTAAATGCACATAAGAGGCGTGTAGCTGCGATCGATGCCAACCTTCTCGCCTGGGTTGGTGGTTTATTTGAAATAGCGATGGAGACTCCGACTGTAACAACTGCGAACGGTGAAATTCATGCCCTACCGCGATCGCCCCGCTCTCAAACATTACCCCAGTTTGCAACGCGGTGATCTGCCGATACCCCAACGTTAATCGCTGCCCCATCACTGCCGTCGCCGGCAACACCCCCACCAGGTCCCAACCCTGTCCTGCAAAATCGACAATTTGCTGGCAGAGATACATCAACCCCCCACATTCAGCATAGGTTGGCATCCCCGCCGCGATCGCCTGCCGCACCGCCGCGATCGCCCCCTGATTCGCCGCCAATTGTGCCGCAAACACTTCCGGAAAGCCCCCACCCAAAATCAAGCCCTGCACATTCGCTGGCAACCCCGCATCCTGCAACGGACTCCAAGTCACCAATTCCGCACCCAGCGTTGCCAACACCTCCAAATTATCCGCATAGTAAAAACTAAACGCCGCATCCCGCGCGATCGCAATCCGCACAGTCGGATTGCGCCTCTCCCTGCCCCTCCCCGCCCCTCTTGACTCCTGACTTCTGACTCCGTTCGGCTGAGCGCTCACGTCGAAGCCTGACTCCTGACTCCGTTCGGTTGAGCGCTCACGTCGAAGCCTGACTTCTTCCCTCCCGCTCCCTCCCTCTTCCTCCCTGTTCCTCCCTCCCCCTTCTGCTCTCACCAACGGCATCAACCGCTGCCAATCAAACGACTCCTTGGCCAATTGTGCCAGTTGTTGAAGCAAAGCATCCAATTCTGGCAATTCAGCCGTGGGTATCAAGCCCAGGTGTCGATCGGGAATCGCGATCGCCGCCTGTCGTCGCAACACACCCAAAATGGGAATTGGCAAAGGTGCCAGTGCCGCTTGTAGCAGTTCAAGATGGCGATCGCTGCCCACCCGATTCAAGACTAATCCTGCAAACTGCAAGTCGGGGTCAAAGGTGGTGTAACCATGAATGAGGGCGGCGATCGACTGCGACATCCGACTACAATCCACCACCAGCACCACAGGCAACTTCAATAACCGCGCCACATGCGCCGTACTGCCGATCCCCCCCCTACCGACAGCCTCCGTTTTGCCAACACCCCAATCGCCCTGCCCAATCGTCTCCGCTGCCCCATCAAATAAGCCCATCACCCCTTCTACTAAGGCACACTCTACCGCCTGCGTATGCCGAGCAAAGCACTCCCGCACATAGGCGGCTGAAGTCAGGACGGGATCAAGATTGCGACAGGGGCGATCGGTGACATAGTAATGAAACATCGGATCAATATAATCCGGTCCTACCTTAAACGATTGCGTCACAGTCCCTTGTTGCTGCAAATAAGCAAGCAGAGCCAGGGTGACAGTCGTTTTGCCGACCCCGCTCCGCTCTCCAGCGATGATGATACTCATGGTTTTCTGCTAATGCTCGGATCCCATTAACCTGGCAACAAAAATCTGGCACTACCGTAGGAGCCGTTAGCGATCGCGTAACGCTTTAGTTTGGGTAAGCAAGATGCCCACCCCACAGTCGCCAAACTCAGGCAGCAATCAACTTGAACGAAAAGCCAAAAGGTCAGGAGCGACACAGGTCATAACAGTCTGATTCTTAACTCCTGTCTTCTGTCTCCTGCCTCCTGTCTTCTGACTCCTCTTTCCACTACTGCCGCAACTTCAACGCCTGTACCACCAACGCCAGACTTTCCTCATACAACACATCCCGTCCCCAGCGTTGGAGTTGCTGCGTCAGTAGGAGTTCAGCTTTTTGGTCATTCGTCGAGGTGACTTGTTCAGTGCGCACCGTGGATTGCGCGCCGCCGCCGGATTCCATCCGCATACAGCCAGCGGTTTCCGAACAGAGGATGGTGGCACAGTTGGCATTGGGGTTGCTCGACCCTAAGCGTAAGCCGACCAAATCGCCCACAATTTCACCGGGGTCAGTAATGGGAATGGCTGCAAGTTCAGCTTTAATTTCCTTGCCATTTGGCCCCATGAAGGTGACGCGCTTGATGTTGTAGAAATCGTCGTCATCCTGCGTGAAGGCGATCGGTTGCCACCCTAACCGACTGGCAAACCAACTCAAGAACATCAGGGCTTGCGAATCGTTGCCTTTCTCGTAATCGATCGCCACTTCGTCAATCTCGCCCAGAGACATCCGGCGTTCTGGCGGGTCAAAGGTGGCAGCGGTAATTTCTTGCCAGGGAGCGAGACGGTGCCAGTTGAGATCCGCGACAAAGGTGCCGGATTCGATCAAGCTGTGAATTTTGAGGAATTCTGATTCTGGCTCAATGAAGAAGGAGGAATCCATCACAATACAATTGCAGGACTCGACCATCTGTTTAAACAGTTCTTGATCCGGGTTGGGGGTCGCTTTCCACCACACGAATTTGGGCAAATCGGGAATCATCAGCGACTTCACCAGTTCGCCCACTCGATTCAGGGCTTCTTTGGTGCCGCGAATCGTAATGTACTCACTACAAATCAGGTTGCTGCCCGTTTTATGGACTGGACAATAGGCCGACACTTGCGCCGTCACCCCTTCATCCACACCCCAGGTGGGACAAAGCGTAATGATCCGGCAAGGATTCTGAGCCGCGATCGCCTCACTCACACTGGCACCCCGAAAGTCGGGATTACT
>JAIXVO010000334.1 GCA_027482985.1 Cyanobacteriota bacterium | reverse complement strand
TGGCGACCTGGGCCTGGAGCACGACCTGGAGCAGCAGGTCGCCCAGTTCTTCGGCGATCGCCCCCTGGTCTCCCCCCTGAATGGCATCGACCACCTCGTAGGCCTCTTCGATCACGTAGGGAACCAAGCTGGTGGGGGTTTGGGCCAAATCCCACGGGCAGCCGGTTTCAGGGTGGCGCAGCTGGGCCACAATATCGACGAGTCGCTCAAGGGCCGCCAAAATGGCGGCGCGGTGGCTGGGAAAAGACAGGTCAGAGGATAGAGGCGCAGAACCCATGGTGAAACCGCGTCAATGACAACGTTCATAGCATGGCAGCAAACAATGACGAAGGGTAGGGCTCAGACCTGGAGGCCGTGGAGGCTGGCGTAGAGCCCCTCTAGCTCCAGCAGCTCAGGGTGGGTGCCGACCTCAACAATCTTTCCCTGGTTGAGCACCACAATTTGGTCGGCCCGGCGAATGGTGGAGAGCCGGTGGGCCACCACAAAGGTGGTGCGGCCTGCCATCAGGCGCTGGAGAGCCGACTGGATCAACGCTTCGGAGCCGGTATCGAGGGAGGCGGTAGCTTCGTCTAACCATGACGAAGGGTAGGGCTCAGACCTGGAGGCCGTGGAGGCTGGCGTAGAGCCCCTCTAGCTCCAGCAGTTCGGGGTGGGTGCCGACCTCAACAATCTGTCCCTGGTTGAGCACCACAATTTGGTCGGCCCGGCGAATGGTGGAGAGCCGGTGGGCGACCACAAAGGTGGTGCGGCCTAGCATCAGGCGGTGGAGGGCCGACTGGATCAGCGCTTCGGAGCCGGTATCGAGGGAGGCGGTGGCTTCGTCTAAAATCAGCACCCTGGGGTCGCGGATCAGGGCCCGGGCAATAGTCAGGCGCTGGCGCTGGCCGCCGGAGAGTTTGGCCCCGTTTTCGCCGATCAGGGTGTCGAGGCCCTGGGGCAGGCGCTGGATAAACTCGTCGGCGTTGGCGTCAATCAGGGCCTGGTGAAGTTTGCTCTCGTCCAGACTGTCGGTGCCGTAGAGAACGTTCTCGCGGACGGTGCCCTCAAACAGGATGGTGTCTTGGGAGACGACGGAGACCCAACGGCGGTAGGTGCGCAGATCGAGGCCGTTCATATCTTGGCCGTCGAGGTAGAGGGTGCCCTGGGTGGGGCGCAGAAAGCCGATCACCAGGTTGATCAGGGTAGATTTGCCCGCACCGGAGGGGCCGACCAGGGCGATGGTTTGGCCCTGGGGCACGGTGAGGGAAATGTTGGCCAGGGCGGCGTGGGTTTGGTGGGGGTAGTCAAAGCCCACCTGGTCGAAGTGAAAGTGGCCCTTAACCTGGGCGATCGCCGGTTTGCCCTGGTTCTGCTCGAGGTCGGGGCACTCCAGCACCTCCCCCACCGAACGAATCGCCTCAAAGCCGGTGGAGATCTGGGGCAAGACCGTCAAAATCATCACGGTGGACTGGGTGAGGGTGTCGAAGTAGCCCGACAGCAGCACCACATCCCCCGCCGTCATGCCCTGGTGCCCTGCGTAGGCCAGCCAGGCGGCGGTGATCAGGCACAGGGCATTGAAGGAGCGCAGCACCACCCAAGTAGAAGAGTTGGTGATGGCGTTGATGGTGTCGAGCCGCATCCCCGCCTGCTTGACCGCGTCGAGCTGCTGGTTGGTGCGGCGCATGGCCTCGGCCTCGGCCCCGTGGGCACGGGTGACGGGGATCAGCTTGATGGCCTCGCTGAGGTTGGCCGACATGGTTTCGACCTGCTTGCGAAAGACGTGGTTGCGATCGCGCATGGGCTTACGCAGCCCCCAGATCAGCAGCACCGCCGCGGGCACCGTCGCCAGAAAAAACAGCAGAAACCAGGGGGCCCGCCGGGCGGTAATGAAAATGGCAATTAAGATCGTCAGCACCGCCGAGGGCAGCAGCTGAAACAGGTAGCTGGTGAGCATCTCAATTTTTTGCACATCCTGGAGCAGCTTGGCCTGCAACACCCCCGTACTGCGCTGCCAGTGGAAGGCCATGGACAGCTCCTGCAGCCGCTGGGTCATGGCCGATCGCAGGTTGACCTCCATTTGCCGGGTGGCGGCACTCATGGCGCGAATGTGCAGGTAGTGGGTGGGCAGGTTCTGCACGATCATTACCCCCAGTAGGGCACCGTTGAGCCACAGCTCGCGCAGGTCATGCTGGTCGGGCTGGGCGACGATGTCCACGACGTTGGCGATGATCAGGGGCCGCACCCACTCGGGGCTGTGTTTGAGCAAGTAAAAGCCGAAGGACTGAGCCAGCTTGGGCCAGTCATGCTCGTAGAGGCGCAGCAGGGTTACAAAGGGCGCATCGCTGCGGTAGCGACGGGTGAGCAGGGCAGCGGCGGCAGGGGGAGGCGATGGAGTCATGGAGTAGGGCTAAAGGAGCAATAGAGGCGGTTTGAAACGGGCATTTTGGCTGCTATGGGCCGTCTGGCTACCGTAAATGCCCTCAGCTATGGGCCGTCTTCATCCGCTTTCGCGGTGTAGAGCAGGCCTCTCTTCGGCTGTTCAAACACCCTCTTAGCCTCAACTTCAGGCTATCGTCCGCTGATTCCGCAACCGACTCACTGTAGCGCGACCCCTAGAGTTCTCCGGGGGGCAGGAGCTCCATCAGCAGTTTGCCCATCTTTTGATATTCGCGCCGAACAGCCTGAAGGAGGTGGCCCATTTGAATGGGTTGGCCCTCACTGGCGGCCAAAAAAGCTGAGGCCAGAGCAATGTTGCGAATTTCAGCGCCGGTAAGCTCGAGCCGCTGGGCCAAAAAGTCCAGGTCGACTTCGGCCTCTAGGGGTGCGGACTGGGGCCAGACCTGCTGCCAGATGCGGCGGCGATCGCCCTCGTCGGGTAGCGGAAACTCGATGATAAACCGCAGCCGCCGCACAAAAGCATTGTCCATGCTGCTGCGCAGGTTACTGGTGAGTAGGGCAATGCCCTCGTATTCTTCCATTTTTTGCAGCAGGTAGCCCACTTCAATGTTGGCATAGCGATCGTGGGCGTCTTGTACCTCTGAGCGCTTGCCAAACAGGGCATCGGCCTCATCGAACAGCAAAATAGCGTTGGAGTTGGCGGCGGCGGTGAAAATGCGATCGAGGTTTTTCTCGGTTTCGCCAATGTATTTGCTGACGATTTTGGACAGATCAATTTTGTAGAGATCGAGCTGTAGTTCGTGGGCAATCACCTCAGCCGCCATGGTTTTGCCGGTGCCGGGCGCGCCAGAAAAGAGCGCGTTGATGCCCTTGCCCAGGGATACTTTTTGATCGAATTGCCAGGCGTCGTACACCACATGGCGATACTGGGACTGGCGGCAGAGTTCCTGGAGCTGCGATCGCGCGTCAGGCTGGAGCACGATATCGTTCCAGTCGTATTTTGGCTCAATTTTGCGGGCTAGCCCCTGTAGCTCATGGCCGGCCTGGGCGCGGGCGGCGGTGAACAGGTACGGCAGCGCGGTGGGCAGGCCCTGCCATTGGGCAGTGTTGCGGGCTATGGCTACGGCTTCGGCAATTTGAGCGGTGGTGAGGCAAAAGCGATCGGCCAATGCATCTAGGTCGGCAGGGGCAATGTGCAAATCGCCTTTGCCAGGAGTCGCCCGATCGCTCTGGCCCAGATGCTCTTGCCAGCACTGCCGCCGCTGGGCAAAATCAGGCGGCGGAAAGAGCACAACGACAACCCCCAGGGGCGGCTCAGTGGCGTCGCTAACCCAGTCGTTGGAGCCCGCCAGCAGCACGACGGTTTGGGTTGCTGCCACCAGCCGCAGCAGGGCTTGGTACGCCAGGTAGTGCTCTGGGGTAAAGGCTTCTAGACCGTCGAGATACAGAAGAGCAGTGTGAAACTCGGACTCTCGCCAGACCCGCTGGAGAGTGGGCTCTAGCTCGACCTGGGCTGCCACCAGCCGGGGCAGCTCGACCCGCAGCAGCGGAGCTTTGAGATGGTGGGCGAGGGCGAGGGCGGTGCGGCGCTGGGGGAGGCGATCGCGACCTCGGAAATACAGCCGCAGGGGCTGCTGGTTTTGCCAGGCCTGGGTGACCTGGTGCAGGGCCAGATCGCCCAGGCGCTCGGGCTGGGCCTCTGGCGTAGCCGTAAGCAGTTGGCAAAAGGTCGACAGCCTCGCGTCTAGCCCCGGCTGAGCCAGCAAAAAGCGCACGACCTGGCCATCGAGGTGCAACTCTTGGGCGAGAAAGGTGGGCTTGGGGGTGAGTTCGCTCTCTAGGTGCAGGAGCTGGTGGTGTAGGAGGGGGGCGGTGGAGGCAAAGTGCGATCGCCGCTCGAGCTTTTCGACCGCATCGGTACAGAGCAGGTTGAGGGCCAGGTCAATGGTGGGGCGCTTGCAGCGCACGTCGTCTTGCAGGTAGGCATAGAGACGCTCGTAGCGGCGATCGAGTTCGGGGGCGAGGGCGATCGCCAGCACCTCTAAATCAAAGTCAGACAGGCCGTAGGTTTGCTGAAGCTGGGCCAGGCGCGAATCAGGGGAAATGACGAGGGGAACGACGGGAGCCGGGTCGGTGTACCCCTGGAAGGCGGGGGCACCGGGCTCGTGGCTGAGCAGGCGATCGACCTCGGCCTCGTCAATATGGAGCCCCTGGTGAGGATCGGGGGCGGTGCCGTAGGCGAGTTGGGCGGCGGCGATCGCGCTTTCTAGCCGTGAATCAAGCCGTTGCAGCAGGGGTAGCAGGCTGTTTAACTCGCTGGTGGGCCCGTCTATTGCTGGGGTTATCGCCATTGCCGCTTGGCCTTGATGGAGCTAGAAAATTAGGACATCCTCTAGAGGCATGTCTGGCAGCAGTCTTAGCCCCCTAGACTAGACTTGAGACTCTAACCGCTGTCATTACCCTTGAGCTGACTGGCCTCTATGGAACAGTAAAGTAATCACGTCCAACCGTTTAGTATCTCTAGATGTTAAAGCAACCTGGAGCTTTCGATGACCCCAGTTGCGATCGCCATACCCGAAAAGGAATCACCCCTTTTATTTGAGGGACTCTCCTGGAGAGAGTTCAAAGCAATTGAGCAATTGTTAGACCGCCCAGGCTATCGGCTGTTGGGGCTTATAAGCGACTAAAAATTAAAGAAGTCTGGTTTTTGGAAGACGGTGTGTTAGAACTTTACCACTTGCGAGATGAGAACGGCACTGTGAGCTATGAAAAGTGGTCTAGCAGTGAGGAAGTAAATGGAATTGATGTAGATTTGGTGGCACGGTGCGTCAATATGACCACCATGTGGATGCGATCAAGACTTTTCAGAAAGAACTTTTTGGATAGTTTGATACATCTATTTTTTGTGGCGTTGTACTGAGGGCGATTGCCACCACATCTAAGTCAAAGTCGGACTAGAAAATATAAATCAGATAAAACCCGTCTGCTCCTCAAGTTTCTCCATTTCAATTTCTCCCTTCAAAAGCAGATTTACTAAAATCAAATGTTGCAATTCGTTGAGGCGAACCTGCACTTGCCCCGGTGTCTCCCAGGAATTATAGTCTTGTTCCCATCGGAGTCCTGCTTTTTCCAAAGCCGCATTATCAGTCTCATTTATGTTTTTTCCAGTCAGGGATTCAAATAATTCCGCTTGCTCTTTTCTTTGTACATTCTCCCTACCCCTTTCTTGATCCATTGTCGAAATATTAAGTGTACCCTTTAAAATTTTGCGTTGAAGACTTACATCTAATTCGATTTTTTCTTTAGGAGTTTGCCATATCTTTTTGTCATCATTCCAAACGGCTGAGTGTTCTCTTAGTTTTTTAGATCCTCCCAACTCAACTACCTTTCGAATTTTTCCTAATTGACCCTTAGAAACATTTAGATCAGGGTGCGATGCATATTTCCAGCATTTTTCAGTATCATTCCAGAGAAATCCCAATGCTTCGATCTCATCTTTCTGAGGATCTACATCTCCCTCAACAATCTTTTTGTAAGTTCCTGCTTCTAACCAGGATCCTTCTTTCAACCAGCTTTTCTGGTCATCTAACCATTTTTGTGCGAGGCCTTCGAAGCCGATTGTCGGTAAACCTTTTAAATCTTTTGTCAAAAACTTCAGTTTTACTCCTACTAAGCTAACGCCATTTTCACGCAGCTCTTGCAAAACCTGAACCACTTGCTCTTTCCCAGGCAGATAATGCCCACTTTGATTGGTAATTTTCTTCAAAACACCCTGTTTTACGCTAATTTCGCCTGCCCCTGCAGCGGCAGCGGCGGCCAAAAAACTGGAATGATGAAATTGTCCAGCCTGCTGGACACCAGCATAGATCTTGCCATTGCGATTCATGGTAAAAATAGCAGCTTGTTCACCAGAGGAAGCTTTTGTCGATTGAGTAGTATCAAAAGGTTTGCCTCTTTGATAAATTTTACTATTCTCAAAGCTTAGTTCGTATTCATTACGCTGAATACCCTTTTTATAGAGTACCCTCAACTCGGATATCTTATCTCGAGGAATTCCCAAATTCTTTAATTGCTCGTCACTCAACGATGCGAGCCAACTAGCCCCCCTTTCTTCATCTTTATACCGAGTATCAACCTGCTTCAAAAACTTATACTTGGAAAGTTGGGAGAGTTTACTAAGCTGCTCATCGCTCAACCAAGCTAAATTATCGTCAGAGGCATCCCTAGAAATCAGATCTGCCTTGGAAAGATGTTTGCTATCTATCTCCTGAGTTTCATTTAAATTCACAGAATCAGGAAGTGGATCATATGAATTCACAGAATCAGGAAGTAGATCGTAGCCGGTAGATATACTTCTGGCGCTAACGTAGCCTGAACCAAGATCTCTAATGCTGATATAGCCTGAAGAAAGAGAACTACTCATCTCAGGATCTGGAGCAGGAATTCTGACACCATAAGGAGAGTCTAGCGTCTTGTTAGGTTCGCTCTTGAGGCTAACGTAGCCTGGATATGGATTTTTATCGCGGCTTGTGTTGGTTTTCTCCGTAAACTTTATGTTGTTCCTACTTATAAATTCTTTGATTTCTTTCTCTTCCTGATCTATAGCCGCAAGCCCTTCTTTTAGCTCAGCTCGAAGTCGCTTAGGTGTCCCAATTTTCTGGCCCTTTGCTTTTAGCTTGCTAAGTTTCTTATTCCAACCTTCAATTTTTTTGCGATCAGGATTTTGGCGAAAACCTTCCTGATCTATGAGTGATTTTATTTTTTTATATTCTTTCGTAATCTTTCTCCCCTTATAGGCTGCACCTATATGAAGGAAGTTTTTTGTCTTCTCAGTCATACATTGAATTGGTGCGATCGCAGCTGGTGTTAAGGCTGTGTTAAAATCATTTTGGTGTACTTCAGGTAAACTCACTACATCACCTTGAGCAGCCTGCCTGCCAAGCCGATCGGCTTCGTACTCAAGCTGAAAATCTGAGTTAATGAGGCTGCTTCGAGCAACGGGCAATGCTACCCGATTCGCCCGTTGTTGCATGACGTGAACCAACTCATGACCCAATAGCTCTTGACCGCTGCGACTGGTCGGGTTGTACTGGCCGGGGGCAAAATGAATGTGGGAACCACGGGTGTAGGCAATCGCCCCAATTTTCTCCGCCTCTGACCCTTCATGAATGCGAACAGTCGAGAAGTCTGCATTAAAAGAAGCTTCCATCTTTTGTCTAACGGCGTCTGGCAGGTGTTTACCTGTCGTAGGCAATTGTGGAGCTAGTTCTTGAGATAACCCTTGAAATGCAGGCTTGGCCTGAACTGGCGAGGCACCTAAGAGGAAAGATTGGGGCAAGGTAGCCTGCCTAGGCGATTGCCTCTGCCGGTTAGCCGCAACTAGTCGATTCGCCGCCTGATTGCCTCCTGCTGTTTGCCGTTGCAGCTCAAGGTGTGGTGTGGCTTGAGTTTGCCCTGGGGACCAAGGGTGAGGCGCGCGTGGGACAGGCTCGGGTTGAACCAGGCAGCGGGATGTCATAGGGGGGCTCTCCGATCGCTGAAGGCGAGGGCAGCTTAGCTTAAAAATTGTGACTACTAGTATATCACCAAGTCGAAATTGCTAGATCTAAGCCTTGCGAGCAGTAGCTATCTATGTCCAATCGCACTGATTCATCAAGCCTATGGACTGATTAAGTTTTGAAACAATGGTTGCAGTCAGGCTTTGATAGAGCTATAGGCTCATCTATTGTCCGCTTCTAAAAAGCCTTAAGCTTGTAGCAAAAATCAGCCTATTCATGTAAACAAGGTAAGCTATTTTGAAATCGGCTTCACTCTACGGCTCTTTGGAGCAGTGAAGCGCTGTGTGACTGTCGATACAATTTTACTCAGGGAATTAAGAGAGCTAAGGCTACTCTGCATTGGTGGTGAAACCTGGTAATAAATCTTTTCGATAGGCGTTGCCGTGCTTTCAAGTAAGTGTTGCTACGCCATGTTGTTTATTGCTATAGTTTGAGTCTCCATTCGGCGATAGGCAGGCTGGACATGGTCAGAATGACATCACTTGCACGTAGTTGGGTTTCTCCTTAAACCAGCATTTTAAGAGTAATTAAGGCTCCTCAAGATGCTCCATGATCTGGACACAACGCTGGAAGAATTGCTAAAAGCTGAACTGCCGCCCGCCTTGGTGGGGGCCAGTGCCGCCACGCGGGTGTCGATCAGCTTTGCTACCCCCGATCGCGAGTTTGCCAGCCAGATTTCCCAGGCTCCGGTGATTAACCTGTTTCTCTACGACGTGCGCGAAAACCTGGAGCTGCGCAGCAACGAGTGGGTGCTCGATCGCCAGCCCAGCGGCACCGCTACCCGCCGCCGTCCGCCTGTGCGGGTCGATTGCTCCTACGCCATTACCATTTGGGTGGCCAACAGCCAGGCCGACCCCCAAACCGAGCACCGGCTGCTGGGCGAGGTGATGAAGGCCCTGCTCCGGCACCCCACCATTCCCCGTGCGGTGTTGCAGGGAAGTATGCGAGAGCAGGAGATTTTGCCGCGCGGTTTGACCCTGCGGCCCACTCAACTCCAAAGTCTAGGGGAGTTTTGGCAGG
>JAIXVO010000770.1 GCA_027482985.1 Cyanobacteriota bacterium | reverse complement strand
TGGGGCGTGTGCCGCGTCGGTTGGAGTTCAAAGCTCAACTGCCTGGCTGCAATTTCCAAGAGATTTAAAGTTTGCGGACGAAAAACTCGAATGGCGATTGGGGAGCCATGCTGTTGCACCAATTGTTGCAGTTGTGCCAGCACCCAATCGGCGCTGGCGGCAGGCTGGGGACAAAAAGCCTGCTCCCGCCACAACCCGGCGGCATCACAAACCACCCACTCCCACAAAAAATTGCCAGCTTCATCCTGAAACGGGCGGCGATAAAAGTCAATTTCCCAAACACTCATCTGTCCGGTCGGCGCTAGTGGTTAATCCGCAACTGCGGCTCTCACCACTATCTACTATTTGCGCCACTGCTGAACGGGGCTTGGCTGGCAGATAGCTGTCCCCCGCGATCGCGGCACTCCTCGCCGAGTCAAGCCGAGAACAACGGGGATGCCCTGCAAGGCCAGCGAGAGGAGCCGTCAAAACCAGGCCGGATGCCGACAGAACTTTAACAAAGTGTGCTGTCTGTTGAGCTTCTAAAAATCTTTGCAACTGCCCTGGTTGCGGATGTTAAGCTAGGCGGTCTAGAGATCTCTTATCACTTCTTCTCTTCCTCTGCCCTATGAAGCCTGTCCTCAGCCAAACTGGTCGTGATATGTCGAGCCTGACTGGTGTGCGGGCAATTATGAAAGACATCATCGAAACCCTCCGGGCTGGTGCGGGACATGAGTTTATCAACCTCAGTGCGGGCAATCCGTTGATTTTGCCGGAGGTAGAACAACTCTGGCGCGACTGCACAACCGACTTGTTAGCCAGTTCCGAGTATGGCGAGGTGGTTTGTCGGTATGGTGCCAGTCAGGGGTATCAACCGTTGATTGAGGCGGTGGTCAACGATTTCAATCAGCGCTACGGCTTAAGCTTGAGCGATCGCAACGTGCTGATTACACCCGGTAGCCAAAGTCTTTACTTTTATGCTGCCAATGCCTTTGGGGGCTACACCGAAAGCGGCGACTTACGCAAAATTGTGTTGCCCCTCAGCCCTGACTACACAGGCTATGGCGGCGTAACCCTCACCCCAGAAGCCCTGATTGCCTACAAACCAACGCTGGATCTTGATCCCCAGGCGCATCGCTTCAAATATCGTCCCGATTTCAGCCACCTGGAGATCAACGAACAGACAGGATGCGTGATTTTTTCTCGCCCCTGCAATCCCACGGGCAATGTCTTGACAGATGAAGAAGTGCGAAAAATTGCCGACTTGGGTGCCCAGTATGATGTGCCTGTGTTTATTGATTCCGCCTATGCGCCGCCTTTCCCAGCCCTCAACTTCACCGACATGACCCCGTTGTTTGGGGGCAACATTATTCACTGCTTGAGCCTCTCCAAAGCGGGATTGCCCGGTGAACGGATTGGTATCGCGATCGGAGACGAAACCTGCATCCAGATGCTCGAAAGTTTCCAGACTAATTTATGCATCCATTCCCCCCGGTATGGACAGGCGATCGCCGCCCGCGCGATCGCATCCGGAGCCTTAGCCGATTTGGCTGCTAACGTGATTCGCCCGTTCTACCAAAAGAAAGTCCAAATTGTCGAAACCGTTCTCGATCAAGCAATGCCAGCCGATATTCCCTGGTATTTGCATCGGGGTGAAGGGGCGATCTTCTGTTGGCTCTGGCTCGACCAACTGCCCTGCCAGGATTGGGATGTCTATCAACAGTTAAAGCAAGTTGGCGTGATTGTGGTGCCTGGGAGTACGTTCTTCCCCGGTCTCCAAGACCCCTGGGATCATAAGCATCAATGTTTGCGGATTAGCTTGACTGGCAGCGATGCCGAGCTAGAGGTGGGCATGAAGCGGTTGGCTGAAGTCGTGAAACAGGTCTATACCGAGCGATCGCAATGACAGACAGCTTTCTTGAAATCGGCAAAATTCTCTCGCCCCAAGGTTTAAAGGGAGAACTCCGGATTTATCCCAACACGGACTTTCCAGAACGTTTTTTGGAACCTGGTCAACGCTGGTTGCTGAAGCCGGGACAGCAAGAACCCCAGACCATTGAACTCGTTCGGGGGCGTTACCTGGAAGGGAAGGGGTTATACGTGGTTCAATTGGCTGGCATCAGTAATCGTGACCAGGCGGAAGCGCTGCGGGATGGCAAAATTTTGATCCCAGCGAGCGATCGCCCCACCCTGGAAGCCGATGAATTTCACGTCGCGGATCTGATTGGGCTGCAAGTCTTTGACCAAATGACGCAAACCTTGATTGGGGAAGTGATCAACGTGCTGGCAGCGGGGAATGACTTGTTAGAAGTGCAATATGCGGCTCCCGACACCCGCACAGTACTGATCCCCTTTGTGCATGCGATCGTGCCCGTGGTCGATCTGGTTCAAAATCGAATTGAAATTACGCCTCCAGCCGGACTGATTGACTCGATCCCAACCGTGCTAACCGCCGAACCGGAACCGGAACTGAATGAGTCGGCACAGGGCAATTAGTTGGGGTCAAGCTTGACGAGATCGCGGACTGGGTAGACGCATATCCGCCGAAACTGATCGAGTGGGTGCGATCGCCGCGATCGGGTAACTCCATGCGCACCTCGGAAAATTCCAGAGATTTATGTAAAGAAATTTGCACGTATTGCTAAGATATCAGCATTAAAAAGCACGATGTGGATCGTTTTCAGTAGTATTGCTCCAATCAGTAGCTTTCCACACGCATAACTTCTACTATTTATAGTTTCGTCCCGCTTGGTCAAACTTCACCTGGATAGCCCTACGACTTTCGAGTCGGTCTGGTTTCTGCTACGGTTCTACTCACTGCTTCTATGACTTTGCGCTGGAAGGCAGAGATTTCTTTATATTAAAAAATCAAATTCTGACTTGTTCCCTTTCTGATAGCCTTGTGCTTCCTCTGCTTGATCCCATGAACCTAACGGCTCCAGCATCTTCCATTCAGTTTGTTGTCCCCGATTGGCTCCGAGAGTGCCAGGCGGTGCCCTCCCTAGCGCCAGATTGTAGTGAGACGCAAGCCAATCGCAGCGATGCCGATTTGATTTGTCGAGCGTTTGATTTTGCTTATCAACTTCATCGAGGTCAATATCGCGCCT
>JAIXVO010000574.1 GCA_027482985.1 Cyanobacteriota bacterium | reverse complement strand
TTGTTGATGACCTGGAAACGATCGCCCAAACATTAGACCTGATTTACAAAGCGCGACGTAAACGTGAACCGGAGGCAGAACAAGCCGCGATCGCAGATCTGCTCAAAACCTGGAATTGCCTCAAGGCACTGTACTAATGCCACCGATTCGATTGCAAAAAAATGGGGCCTGAGAATTGCCTCAGTCCCACCAAAACTTACGAAATTGCCCAGTCTCTACCATTCCCTTCCAGGTAGCAATATTTCAGGATTTCACCATGCAAACTCACAAACAACCACCCCCATTTTCTGACCAGGATATTGCTGATTTAGCAACGGATTTAGCCAGTCTGCAAGGCGCGATCGCTCAGTTTCTTGCCGACAGGGAACGCGGTAAGGTTCAACCCCAGACAATTCAAGAGATTCTCCAACTCACGAATCACCTAATTGATTTTTATGATGAGTAGGCTGGTCGAATGCCTCTCCTAACTGATTTGCAGAATATCATTCCAGCATGTAGTATACCGACCAGAAATATGAGTCGCTTTCAATTTCCAGGGTTGGTGCATTCCTGTTGCGGCAAACCCAATGGTACCAGATCCAAAACGGCAATTTAGGCTATCGATCGCAGTCATTAGCCGGCTTACCCGATCGCGATCGCAGGTGTCGAACAGATGGGTCTGAGTCTGAGTAGCAGGTGTCAGATTCAGCAGCAGCACCCCCGCTTTCTTAAACTCATAATGGGGCTGGTATAGACTCTCAGCGGCGCGTAAAGCATAGTGCAGGAGCTCTGGGGTGGCGTTGGTGGCAACGGGCAGGGAAACCGCTACCGAGTTACTGTAATGCCCTTCCCGGAAACGATTAGTCATCACAAAAAGGTTCATCGTTCCGGTTGCTAACCCATACCGCCGCAATTTCTCCGCTGCGCGACTGGTATAGGTAGCGATCGCCTGCTGCAAATGCTCCAACGTCGTAGCAGGTTGCCCGAACGAGCGGGATACCATCAGACTCTTTTTAGCGGGAGGCACCAGTTCTAAAGGTAAGCAGGACTGCCCCTGCAGCTCCCGCACCAAGCGCACCAGCATAATGTTGTACTGGTGCCCAATCCAATCCAGGTTAGCATCCCGCTACTGGAGCGCTGTTTCAATGCTATGGTGTCGGAGCGATCTTTCCCCCATCCTTTATGATCCGCGTAATAGAAAAACTTTTGGTTGTAGTCCTAACTCCTCTCATCTTTTCTGGTTCAGCTTTACCTTCCATGGCTGAACAAATAACTTCTAATGAAACTTGGGATGTTTGTTTGAATTACGAGTCGGGATACAGCTTGGGTGAGCAAGAGATTGTGTTTGATATGTCTCCTTCAAAACCAGGGGGAATTCACTCGCTTAATTGGATTTGTGCTAACAACGCGCATCAAAGAATCATGATGTTGACCTCTCGGTTCAACCAAAATGATAAGCCTGCAGGGTTTATCACTTATGATGTCACGCAATTTGGCGGACGGTTAGAAGCGCATCTGGGGAGAACCAATAAAAGGACAATGCCCCTTCCGAATTCCTTTTGGATGGATGATTTCAGCAATATATTTAGTGATGGATCAGCCTCCCCTTCGGAATTAAGGACGTTTTCTAGAACTTTGATTTATCGACTGTGGGAACCCGTCTCAAATCGACAATGATCGTCAGAAGAGAATGAATTAGTTGCACGGCAAGTTAGGGAAATCTAAGAGTTTAAATCTCTTACTTAGTTTGCCTATGATGTCCATCACCCATGCCACGATCGCGGCTGCTGGTACCGCTCTCATCCTGGGCACGGCGAACCCCGTCCCGTTAGGGCTGGCGATCCTCGGCTCCCAACGGCCCGTTGAAGGTGCGATCGCCCTACACGGGCACCCTTCGGCGGCTGAAGGTGGAACGCGGGACGAATCACGAGGTGGTGGCGAAGCTGAAGATCCACGGGAAACCCTAACAGTGATGAGTGCCCTCCTCCCATGAATCCGATGAGACGACTCAAACAGGCTGTAAATTCCCTCCCGATCGCGATTGTGTTGGTAATTTCGGTCTTTGCCTTCCATCGCTGGCAAGGTTCCCAGGCGGCAAAGCCGGACTATGACAATGCCAACCAACCCGCACTCACCGGGTTAGGTCCGCAGCCGGGACAGTCGCAACTGTGGCAGGTGGTGAAGGTATCGGACAGTGACACGATTACGGTGAGAGCCGATGGCAAGGAAGACCGCATTCGGTTCTGTGGGATTGATGCGCCAGAGGTGAGGCATGGTGATCAGCCGAGTCAACCGTTTGGGGAAGCGGCGCGGGAGAAACTGCGATCGCTGCTCAGTGCCGCGGGTAATCAGGTGATTGTCTATCCGGCGGAGCGCGTGCCCTTCGGGATCAGCAAAGCTGCGCGCTATGGTCGCCTGGTGGCTGAGGTGTTTGTGTCTGCCGGGAAGGGCACCGAGGAGGAGAAGCTGTTGAACGATGAACTGGTGCGGGCGGGGCTGGCGTATCACGATGCGAAGTACAGCGACCCTTGCGGTATCGGTTGCGCCGCGGGATGTCCCAATGGGAAAGAATTTTTGGTGCAGGCGGAGCAGGAAGCCCAGGCGCAACGGCGGGGGGTCTGGAGTGGGAATTATCAGAAACCGTGGGAGTTTCGGCGATCTATAAGGTAAGGTTGCATTACATTGTCTTGCAACGCAATATAGAAGGATGAGATCTCTGTCCCGATTTGGGCATGGCAATGAGCAAGGAAAATATTACCTTTCGGCTGGATAGTGAAAAACGCGCGACGTTGGATGCGATCGCAGCGGGAATGGATCGCGATCGCAGTTACCTAATTAACGAAGCCATTACCCTTTACCTGGAAATGCACCAGTGGCAAATCGAGGAAATTCAGCGGGCGGTTGCTGAGGCGGATGCGGGAGACTTTACAACTGAAGAAGAGGTAACGGCTGTGTTTGCTAGGTTGACCAATGGCAACAACCGGTAAATGGTTGCAGAAAGCACTGAGGAATCTGGAGCAGGCTTACGACTATATTGCAGAGACTGATGAGGATGCGGCGATCGCTTTAGTGCTCAAGATTCAAGCAGCGATTGAGCAATTAGCAGAATTTCCGATGATGGGTTGAACGGGACGGGTCGAGGAGACGCGAGAACTGATCATTGCTAATACTCCCTACATTGTGATTTATCGCATGAAAGCAAAAGCAGTAGAAGTCTTACGGGCGTTGCATTCATCACGGAAGTATCCGGAGTGAGAAATTTAATGGTTCAAAATTTGGTGGTAAAGACACGTCCTTTACGGCGGTTAACTTGTGCAGAGTTGAAAAGCTATTTAGAAAAAGCTGCCAACATTCTGCGCGGGAACGTTGATCATTCCGAGTTTCGTGGTTATGTGTTTGCATTGCTGTTCTACAAGCGAATTAGCGATGTGTATTTAGAAGAAGTACGCCTCAAGGCCGGCGCGTGTCACCCCGACGACCCCTATCGCAAAGTCTGGCGCGAAGGCTTGGAAGTGGCGATGAAGGTCAAAGGCTCCCAGGGCCGTAGACGGGTCGCATGGGTGCGAGTGGAGCATCCGTTCACGGCCATCGGGCTACTGTCAGCGGCCGCTTTCAATTGCTGAACTGCTGCCCCTACGTGGGTTTGATGACCTCACCCATTAACTAACCACTGCCTAATTTAGCCCGGAGTGATTCACGCGGCTTGGTTGTGGCGGGTACGATTGCCTCTGGCAACAGCGAAGCTCCCGCACAATTTTCTCCTGTTCTGCTTGGATTTGCTTGGACTGAGATGAGAGATACGCCTGTTATTCTGGGTCACATGAACTTCTTTGCAGAGTTCAACGTGTGTTTTTATCGGCACGAATTAGCTTTCGAGGTTGTCCGAAGAGCATGTGAAGTTGATAGCGCAGCCAGCCGCCTAAAACGCCCATGAACCCGACCGTT
>JAIXVO010000281.1 GCA_027482985.1 Cyanobacteriota bacterium | reverse complement strand
CCGTTAGATAAGCGGCCACGTCACCCAGACCACGAGCCGTAATCGAGAGGGATTCATACCCGGCAGCTCGAATGCGACGGCGGTAACGGCCTTCAAAGCCACCTTCCAACGGCACATAAGCTGCGATCGCGCCGTAGGTTTCTAGATCCTGGATTAACTTTTTGCCTGTGGTCAGCAGTGCCATGAGTTTCCCTCTGCGCCTATCAAGTCTGTTTCATCGTACCGGGAAATGCGTCAACTGGGCTATTCCCGCGCGTCAATTAGTCTCTCACACTCGGTTGATGCGCTCCAAGCTCAGGAGGATTACTGTTTACTATCACTGCAATAGATCCCGCTATGGCCTCCTTTGAGATTGATGCCGCGATCGCCGCTGTACGAGTCGCCGTCCAACCCTTCCCCCCCGCCGCCATGTTCGCCCTCGCTGATGCTGGATATGCGTCCCTGTTTGAACAATTGATTGCCTGCATCCTCTCCATTCGCACCTACGACGAGGTGAGTTTACCCGTCTCGCGCCGCCTCTTCGCCCATGCCAACACGCCAGCAACGATGCTCCAACTCTCCGTCACCGAAATTCAGGAGCTGATTCAGGAGAGTACCTACGCCGATCGCAAGGCGGTCCAGATTCGGGCGATCGCCCAGCAAATTGTCGATGACTATGACGGAGAGTTGCCTGCTGATGTGAATGTCTTGCTCTCCTTTAATGGGGTGGGTCCCAAGTGTGCGCATCTGGCTTTAGGAGTCGCCTGTCAGCAGCCTTACATCAGCGTCGATATCCATGTGCATCGCGTGACTAACCGTTGGGGCTATGTGCAAACCAAAACGCCCGAAAAAACGACGCTGGCTCTAGAACACAAACTCCCGCAGCACTATTGGATTGAAATCAACCGTCTCCTCGTCCCTTTTGGCAAACACATCTGCACTGGCACCCTGCCCCACTGCTCCACCTGTCCTCTATTAAAGATGTGCGCTCAGGTGGGAGTCGAACAGCATCGGTAAAGCGTGCCAGTGTGGGAGACTTTTACGGAATGAATGAGAACAAGTCTGATTCCTTAAGAAACTTTTCCAAAATAGTAGACAACTGTGCAAAGCTTCCTTTATAGTAAGAAGCTGTTGCCTAAAAGTTTGTCGCCTGTTGCTGCTTCGTTGAGCAACTTGGAAGTGATGGTTTTTTAACCTCATATGCGACAGGGATACTGAATAGCTTGCTGTTCAAGTCCTTCAACTGGCATTTAGCCGTTATGCTTGCGCCCATTTATCAATCGATAAACCTCTGGCGACAACGCTGGATGGTATCTGAGTGAGAAGTCGATTGATTGTACTGTGAGCGATCGCAGTTTTTCTCAGTCTGGGCAAACAATCAAGCCAACAGGTTAGCCAAGATAGACCGCCAGCTCTAGCGCTGTGTCTGTCTTTTTCGGAGTGTGTAACAAAAGGGAGTCTAGTCACCGTGTCAGTCGGTATTCTCGGCACAAAACTTGGCATGACCCAAGTGTTTGACGAGTCAGGGAAAGCCATCCCGGTCACTGTCATCCAGGCAGGACCTTGCACCGTCACGCAAGTCAAAACGAAGGCAACAGATGGCTACGGAGCGATCCAGGTTGGTTTCAAGGAAGTCACCCCCAAAGCGCTGAATCAGCCTGAACTGGGTCACTTAGCCAAATCCAATTCTGTGCCCGTTCGTCATCTCAAAGAATATCGTCTGGATAATGCCAGCGAATTCGAACTGGGTCAGCAAATCACCGTCGAACGCTTCGCTGCGGGGCAACTTGTGGATGTCGTTGGCACCAGCATTGGGCGGGGCTTCGCCGGTTATCAGCGGCGGCACAACTTTAAGCGGGGGCCGATGGCTCACGGTTCGAAAAACCACCGCGCACCGGGTTCTACGGGTGCAGGGACGACCCCCGGTCGGGTTTACCCCGGCAAACGGATGGCGGGGCAAATGGGGAATGTGCAGGTGACGATCCGCAAGTTGACCGTGGTGCGTGTCGATCCAGACCGCAATTTGTTGTTGATTAAAGGTGCCGTACCGGGTAAGCCGGGGGCACTGGTGAATGTCTTGCCCGCCACCATTGTGGGTGCGAAGTGAGATTGATCGGCAGACTGTGAGCGGCGGTTGCAGGGTTGCAGTCCCTCGCCTCATACCCTTCGAGAGTAGAACAGGTTAACGAGTATGGTTGATTGTGCGGTTAAAGATTGGGAAGGAAAAGAGGTCGGTAACGCCTCGCTAGACCTGAAGGTGGCGAGCGAGAAGAGTGCCTCTCATGTGGTGCATCGGGCGTTGGTGCGGCAGTTGGCCAATGCGCGGCAGGGCACCGTTTCGACCAAAACCCGAGCCGAAGTCAGGGGGGGCGGTCGCAAACCCTGGCGGCAAAAGGGTACGGGTCGGGCACGAGCTGGTTCTAACAGATCGCCCCTGTGGCGGGGTGGTGGGGTGATTTTCGGGCCGAAACCCCGCGATTACTCCCTCAAGATGAATCGGAAAGAACGACGGTTAGCGCTGCGCACAGCATTACAAAGTCGGATTGATGATCTGATTGTGGTGCAAGAGTTTGGTGACAAATTCCTGCGCCCCAAGACGAAAGATCTGGTGACTGCGCTGGGCGTTTGGGGGGTACAACCCGACGCGAAGGTGTTGATGATTTTGGGAGAGCGGAACGAAAACGTCTATCTCTCAGCTCGCAACGTCGAAAAGCTGCGGTTGATTTCGGCGAATAATTTGAACGTGTTTGATATTCTCGCGGCGGATCAAATTGTCGTCACCACATCGGCTATTGAGACAATCCAGGAGGTTTACGGTGACTAGTAATAACTTCAATCCCCGCGACTTAATGGATATGGTGCGTCGCCCCATCATTACGGAAAAGGCGACGTTGTTGCTGGAAAACAATCAGTACACCTTTGAAGTCGCGCCGAAAGCCACCAAGCCGCAAATTAAAGCGGCGATCGAGTCCTTATTTGATGTCAAGGTGGTTGGTATTAGTACATTGAATCCGCCTCGGAAACAACGCCGCGTCGGTAAGTTCATGGGTCATCGGCCCCTTTATAAGCGCGCAGTGGTGACGCTGGCATCTGGCGATTCGATCGCCCTGTTCCCAGAGGTTTAGTCCTCCCATCGGCAAGGTAGTAAGAGAGTAAGTTATGGGCATTCGGATTTATCGACCTTATACCCCTGGCACGCGGGAACGGAGTGTGTCTGACTTTGCGGAGATCACGCGGAGTGAACCGGAGAAGTCTCTCACGCGATCGCGCCATCGTCCGAAGGGGCGCAACAACCGGGGGGTGATTACCTGTCGGCACCGGGGCGGCGGTCACAAACGGCTGTACCGGGTAATTGATTTTCGGCGGGACAAACGCAATGTGCCTGCGAAGGTGGCGGCGATCGAATACGATCCCAACCGGAACGCGCGGATTGCCCTGTTGTTCTATCAGGATGGCGAGAAGCGGTATATTCTGCATCCCGCTGGTTTAGCCGTCGGCACCACGATCATTGCGGGACCGGATGCGCCGATCGAAGTCGGGAATGCGCTGCCCCTGGCCAATATCCCGTTGGGGACGATTGTTCACAACGTCGAATTAGTGCCTGGTAAAGGGGGTCAAATTGTGCGGGCGGCGGGCACCAGTGCTCAAGTCGCGGCGAAAGAAGGGAATTTTGTCACCCTGAAGCTGCCTTCCAGTGAAGTCCGGCTGATTCGGCGGGAATGCTACGCAACGATCGGTCAAGTCGGTAACGGCGATGTCCGGAACACCAGCCTGGGTAAAGCCGGTCGGAAGCGTCACTTAGGACGGCGACCGGAGGTGCGAGGCAGTGTCATGAACCCGGTGGATCACCCGCATGGTGGGGGTGAAGGTCGGGCACCCATCGGTCGTTCTGGGCCTGTTACCCCCTGGGGTAAACCCGCTTTGGGTCGCAAGACGCGGAAGAAACGGAAGCTGAGTGATGCTTTAATTGTGCGCCGCCGTCGGAAGTCTTCCAAACGCGGTCGTGGTGGTCGGGATTCATAGGTTTATTGGGAGAGTAGAGAAAAATGTCTCGTTCACTGAAAAAAGGCCCCTTTGTCGCGGATCATTTGATGCGTAAAGTGGAAACCCTCAATGCCAAGGGGGAGAAGCAAGTGATTAAAACCTGGTCTCGGGCCTCCACGATCCTGCCGCAAATGATCGGTCATACGATCGCGGTTCACAATGGCAAAACCCATGTGCCTGTCTATGTGACAGAGCAAATGGTGGGACACAAACTGGGCGAATTTGCGCCCACCCGTACCTTCCGGGGGCACGCGGGAACTGATAAAAAAGCGCGTCGATAAGGCATCGCTAGCGATTCGAGGATTTTAGAGAAATGGCTGTCAACACTGCAAACGAAGTCAAAGCGATCGCCCGCTATATTCGGATGTCTCCCCACAAAGCCCGGCGGGTGCTGGATCAAATTCGGGGGCGTTCCTATCGGGAAGCACTGATCATTCTGGAATTCATGCCTTATCGGGCCTGCGATCCCATTTTGAAAGTGTTGCGATCGGCGGCGGCAAATGCTGAGCATAACGAAGGATTTGATCGCTCAGAACTGGTCATCAGTACCGCATTTGCGGATCAGGGACCCTCACTGAAGCGGTTTCGTCCCCGGGCACAAGGGCGGGCTTACCAAATTCGCAAACCAACTTGTCATATCACCATCGCTGTGGCACCTGGAGCCGCAGTCGAGTAGTTCGCTTTTACACCGTATTGAGCTTGTACGAGGACGCATCCTGTGGGACAGAAGATTCATCCAACTGGTTTACGCTTAGGCATTACCCAAGAGCACAAATCGCGGTGGTTCGCTGATGAGAACCGCTATCCCGAATTGCTGCAAGAGGATTACAAAATCCGTCATTTCTTCCAAAAAAATCCCCTCAAATTAAAGGGGCTGGAAAGTCCAGGGATCTCGCAGATCCGGATTGAACGGAAGGCTGACCAAATCGATCTCGAAGTCCATACGGCTCGTCCCGGTGTGGTCGTCGGTCGAGGTGGGCAGGGGATCGAAGAACTGCGCACCGGATTGTTGAAAGTCCTGGGCGGCGGCGATCGCCAGATTCGGATCAACGTCGTTGAAGTCGCTCGGGTCGATGCCGATGCTGCGTTAATCGGTGAGTACATTGCTCAACAACTGGAACGGCGGGTTTCTTTCCGGCGCGTCGTGCGGCAAGCCATTGTCCGGGCGCAAAAAGCCGGGATTGAAGGGATCAAAATTCAAGTCAGCGGTCGCTTAAACGGCGCTGAAATCGCCCGCCCCGAATGGACGCGGGAAGGTCGCGTCCCCCTCCATACGTTACGGGCAGATATCGACTACGCCTACTGTACCGCCAGCACCATCTACGGCACCTTAGGCATCAAAGTTTGGGTCTTCAAGGGCGAAATCATTCCCGGCCAGGAAGAACGTCCCGCCCCCCCCAACCAACAACCCCGTCGCCGTCAACAACGCCGTCGTCAACAGTTTGAAGATCGCTCCAACGAAGGCTAACGCATAGGGTTTCTCCCTCTGCCCCCGCCTTCTGCCCTCTGCCTTCTCTAAGTACCGAGCCATGTTAAGTCCAAGAAGAACAAAATTTCGTAAGCAACAGCGGGGCCGGATGAAAGGTCTTGCGACTCGGGGTAACGAACTCAACTTTGGTGAGTTTGGCCTACAAGCCCTAGAGCCGACCTGGATTACCTCCCGCCAAATTGAAGCCAGTCGTCGAGCGATGACCCGTTACATTCGCCGGGGTGGCAAAATCTGGATTCGGATTTTCCCGGACAAACCTGTGACCATGCGACCTGCGGAAACCCGGATGGGTTCTGGTAAAGGGGCACCTGAATTTTGGGTCGCGGTGGTGAAACCCGGTCGCATCATGTTCGAGATTGCCGGGGTGCCGGAAGCGACGGCGCGGGAAGCGATGCGATTGGCGCAATACAAATTGCCCATCAAAACCAAGTTCATCTCGCGTGCAACGGAGGAGTCCTGATATGGCTTTACCCAAAATTGATGAAGTTCGAGATTTGAGTGACGAGGAAATCGAAGCCCAAATTCTCGAAGTGAAAAAGCAACTGTTTGAGTTGCGATTCCAGAAAGGGACGCGCCGGTTGGAAAAGCCGCATCAGTTCAAACATAACCGCCACCGTCTGGCTCAGTTGATGACGATTGAACGGGAACGGCAGTTGCAAAAGCAACAGGCTGAGGGCTAATCCCTCAAGATTAAATGATTTTTTATCCTTCCTTATTTCGGTCGGAGTAGACGAGATGGCAGTAAAAGAACGAGTTGGCTTAGTGGTCAGCGACAAGATGGACAAGACGGTGGTGGTGTCGGTGGAAAGCCGCGCTGCTCACCCGAAGTACGGAAAGATTGTCGCCAGTACCAAAAAATATAAGGCGCACGACGAAGAAAACAAGTGCAAGATTGGCGATCGCGTCCGCATTCAGGAAACCCGCCCACTCAGCCGCACCAAGCGGTGGCAAGTGATCGATATTTTGACCACCAAGGCATAGAGGACGATAACTCATGATTCAACCTCAAACTTACCTAAATGTGGCAGACAACAGCGGGGCACGCAAACTGATGTGTATCCGGGTGTTGGGTGGCGGCAACCGTCGCTATGCCGGAATTGGCGACATTATCGTCGCTGTGGTCAAAGATGCGATTCCCAATATGGGCGTTAAAAAATCGGACGTGGTGACTGCTGTCGTAGTCAGAACGCGGAAGACGGTGCGCCGGGATAGTGGCATGAGCATCCGGTTTGATGACAACGCGGCTGTGATTATCAATAAGGACAAGAACCCACGGGGTACCCGGGTGTTTGGTCCCGTGGCCCGGGAATTGCGCGATAAGGAATTCACGAAAATCGTTTCACTGGCTCCGGAGGTGCTGTAATGGCGAAAACTCAAACCGCTGTCCGTTACAACATGCACGTCAAAAAGGGCGATACGGTGCAGGTGATTACGGGCAAAGACAAGGGCAAGGTGGGTGAAGTGTTATTGACCCTGCCCAAGCTGAGTAAAGTCGTGGTCAAGGGTGTGAATATTCGCACCAAGCACGTCAAACCTCAGCAAGAAGGCGAATCGGGTCAGATTGTGACTTCGGAAGCGCCCATTCACAGCTCGAATGTCATGCTCTATTCCGAAAAGCAAAAGGTCGCCAGTCGCGTTTGCTACACCTTTAACGAGGATGGTCGGAAGGTGCGCATGCTGAAGAAAACGGGCGAAATTCTTGATTAAGCACATCCTGCCCTGACCAAGCCCAGGGAGTTACGAGGAACACACAATGGCACAACGACTCAAACAACAGTATTACGACAAAATTGTCCCCAAGTTGACGGAGCAGTTTGGTTATACCAACGTCCATCAGGTGCCCAAGATCGTCAAGGTCACGCTGAACCGGGGGTTGGGTGAAGCCGCGCAAAATGCGAAAGCATTAGAAGCTTCCCTGGCGGAAATTGCCACGATCGCGGGTCAAAAGCCCGTCGTGACCCGCGCCAAGAAAGCGATCGCGGGATTCAAACTGCGGCAGGGGATGCCCGTCGGGATCATGGTGACACTGCGATCGGATCGCATGTACGCCTTTCTGGATCGGCTGCTGAATCTGGCTCTACCCCGGATTCGGGACTTTCGCGGGGTCAGCCCCAAGAGCTTCGATGGCCGAGGCAACTACACTCTGGGAATTCGAGAACAATTGATTTTCCCGGAGATTGAATACGACACGATCGATCAAATCCGGGGGATGGATGTCTCGATCATCACCACAGCAAATACGGATGAGGAAGGTCGAGCCTTGTTGAAAGAGTTTGGAATGCCCTTCCGGGACAGCTAGGCAGATTGATTAAGGGAACACTATGGCGGTAAACGACACGATTGCAGATATGTTGACTCGGATTCGTAATGCGAATTCCGCACGTCATCAAACGACCGAGGTTCCATCCACCAAGATGACTCGCAGCATTGCCACAGTTCTGAAGGCTGAAGGCTTTATTGGCGAGTTCGAAGAAGTGGGCGAAGGGATCAAGAAACACCTGGTCATTGCCTTGAAATACAAAGGCAAAGGCAAACGGCCCATCATTACTTCGCTCAAACGCGTCAGTAAACCAGGCTTCCGGGTGTACTCCAACCGGAAAGAATTGCCTCGGGTATTAGGTGGGATTGGGATTGCGATCATCTCTACTTCCAGTGGCATCATGACGGACCGCGAAGCCCGTCGTCAGGGGCTGGGGGGCGAAGTCCTCTGCTATGTCTGGTAGCAAGCTGAAGGACACATTGTGAACGATGAAATTCATCAGCGAATCAGGAAATAGTAGGAGTTAGTTATGTCGCGTATCGGTAAACGTCCCATTAGTCTGCCCAGCAAAGTGACGGTCGCCATCGAAGGGCAGGCGGTCACGGTGAAGGGTCCCAAAGGGGAATTGTCCCGTGTCCTTCCCAGCGAAGTTGAAGTGGTTCAGGAAGGCGAAACGGTTTTAGTGAAACGGCGAGATGAGTCGAGAGCGGCTCGCCAGCGGCATGGTTTAAGCCGCACTCTGGTCGCCAACATGGTGGAAGGAGTTTCCCAAGGATTTCAACGACGGTTGGAAATTACCGGGGTTGGTTATCGGGCACAAGTGCAGGGCAAAAATTTGACCCTGAACATGGGCTACAGCCACCCTGTGCAAATCGAACCGCCCTCGGGCATTGAATTTGCTGTTGAAAACAATACAAATGTGATTGTGACTGGCATCGATAAGGAAATCGTGGGCAATACGGCAGCTCGGATTCGCGCCGTTCGTGCCCCCGAACCTTACAAGGGTAAGGGGATTCGCTATGCCGGTGAAGTGATCAAACGTAAAGCTGGTAAGTCAGGTAAGAAGTAACATGAAAGCAAGTCGAAGAGATTCTACTCGTCGTCGCCATGAGCGGGTTCGTCGTAAAGTCTTTGGCACTACCGAGCGCCCCAGACTGGCTGTGTTCCGGTCTAACCAGCATATTTACGTGCAACTCATTGACGACACCCAACACCATACGATCGCAGCCGCTTCCACCCTCGATCCCGACGTGCGGGAAGGGTTGGAATCAGGCGGTAACTGTGATGCCTCCTCCAAGGTCGGTAAATTAATTGCCGAACGCACCTTGGAAAAAGGAATTAAGCAAGTGGTCTTTGATCGGGGCGGCAATCTGTATCACGGACGCGTCAAAGCGTTGGCAGATGCGGCTCGCGAAGCTGGTTTAGAATTCTAACGGAGAAAATCATGGCGAAAGGTCGTAAGAATGACAAGAAAGTCCGGGAGAAAGAGACGGAGTGGCAAGAGCGAGTCGTCCAAATCCGCCGCGTGACCAAGGTGGTCAAAGGTGGGAAAAAACTCAGCTTCCGGGCGATCGTGGTGGTCGGCAATGAAAAAGGGCAAGT
>JAIXVO010000637.1 GCA_027482985.1 Cyanobacteriota bacterium | reverse complement strand
GGCGGCGCTGGCTTCAGTGGCTTATCAACCCAGCGCGAACTACTTTGGTACAGACCGAATTGTCGTCAGTGTGAATGACCAGGGCGCGACGGGTGCTCCCGGCCCCACGCCTTCCACGGTCTTCAACACGATTAACGTCAACGTGACCTCGGTGAATGACGCGCCCACCTTTACGGTGACGGGCAACTCCGTGATCAACGTCAACGAGGATGTGCCGCAGCAGGTGGTGTCGTTTGCCTCGAATATTTCCACTGGGGCACCGAATGAAGCGCAAAACCTGTCCTTCTCGATCGCCCCCAGTTCGCCCACCGATGCCTCCCTGCTGCCCAACCTGTTTACCGCAACGCCCACGATTAATCCCACGTCGGGCAACCTCACCTTTACGCCTCGCGCCAATGCCAACGGCACCATTACCCTGTCTGCCTTCCTGGTGGATAACGGTGGGGTGGCGAATGGCGGTCAAAACACCTCCACTCCCTTCCAGTTTGTGATTGAGGTGAATCAGGTGAACGACGCGCCCGCCTTTAACCGGGGGACAGTGCCCACGGTGACTGAGGACTCCGGGCCGATCACGATTAATAACTGGGCGACGAATATCTCGGTTGGCCCCACCACGGCGGCGGCCAATGAAAGTGGTCAAACGCCCACCTTCATCTTTGATACCAATAACCCGTCCCTGTTTGCGGTCGGACCCCAGGTTGTGAATCTGTCGGGTAACACTGGCGCGCTCACCTTTACCCCAGCTCCCGATGCCAACGGCATTGCCACGGTGACGGTGCGCCTGCGGGATGATGGTGGCACCGATCGCGGTGGGGTGGATGCCTCCGCACCTCAAACTTTCACAATTAACGTGCTGTCCCGCAACGATGCGCCCACCTTCAACCCACTGCTGACAGATGTCGTGGTGCTAGAAGATGACCCGCAACAAAGTGTGCAGATTGCCGACACGATTGTGGTCGGGCCGTTTAATGAGTTGACTCAAACCGCTACCTTTACCCTCTCCAGCAACAGCAACCCGAACTTGTTCCTGGCAGCGGGCGGCGGCTTGGCACCGCAAATTAACCCCCAAGGGTTCCTGACCTTCAAGACTGCCGCCAATGCCTTTGGGTCGGCGGTTCTAGTGGCGCGGCTGGTAGACAATGGCGGGACGGCGAATGGCGGATCGAACCAATCCACACCATTCACGTTCACCATTAATGCCACCCCCGTCAACGATGCGCCCACCTTCACCATTGGCCGCACCAGTATTGCGGTGAATGAGGATGCGGCGGCGCAAACCATTACCAACTTTGCCACGAACATCAGTCCGGGACCGGGTGAAACGGGGCAAACCGTCAACTTCGTGTTGGATAACAATAATCCGACGTTGTTCGCGGCTGGGCCCGTGATCGACTCCACTGGCCGACTCACTTATACCCCTGCGGCGAATGCCTTCGGGACGGCGATCGTCACCGCCTCCCTGGTGGATAACGGTGGTGTCTTGAATGGCGGTGTCGATACTTCCAGCCTGCGGAGCTTCACGATTACCGTGAATCCGGTCAACGATGCACCCACCTTCCTGAATGTGCCGGGGGCTCAAGCCATCCAGGAAGATCAGGTGATCACTTTCAGCGGGGCGAGTGCGATTCAATTTACCGACATTGACTCCGGCACCAATCCGATTCAGGTGCAAGTCTCGGCTCGGAATGGGACGATCTTCCTGCCATCCACCACGGGCTTGAGTGTCACGGGTGGTTCCAATGGCGGTAGTTCTGTCACCCTGACGGGCACTGTGGATGACTTTACCGCTGCCTTTGGCGCATTAGTCTACACCCCGAATCGCTTCTTCAATGGCACGGATGGTGTCACGGTGACGGTCAACGATCGCGGCTTCTTTGGCAGCGGCGGTCCGCAAACGATTTCCAACATCATCCCGATCACGATTGCGGCGGTCAACAATGCCCCCGAACTGCTTACCCTGGGTCAACTGGTGGTGGCTGAAGGCGGTAGCGGGACGATTAGCAATACCTTGTTGCGGACGACCGATGTGGATAACACCCCGGTGCAACTGGTCTATACCTTGTTGGATGCTCCAGATTCCGGCTCGATTCGCCTCTCGAACGGCGGCGCGTTCACCACGATCGCCTTGAATGGCACCTTTACCCAGGCTGACATCAACGCGAATCGATTGAGCTACATCCAGAATGGCTCCGAGACGACGAGCGATAACTTCGTCTTCCGCGTCTCGGATGGCGCTATCCCATTGCCCGATACCACCTTCAATATCAACATCCTGCCCGTCAATGATGCCCCTGGGCAGTCGCTCAACATCGGTGTGAGCGTCAACGAAGGGGATGTCGTGGGGATTGACGGCAGCTTGTTGCAGTTCACGGATAATGACAATCCGCCCACGCAAGTGGTTTACACCCTCACCAGTGCCACCAACACGGGCACGCTCCGGCTGGGTGGCAGTGACCTCACCGCCGGCTCAACCTTCACGCAGGATGACCTCAATATTGGGTTATTGTCTTACGAACAAAGTGGGGCTGAGAGTACCAATGATGCCTTTAACTTCCGAGTCAGTGATGGGACTTCAACGGTACAAGGTTCGTTCAACATCAACATCGTGCCCGTGAATGATCCACCCCGGATCATCTCGCAAGGGGCGTTAACGGTGAGCGAAGGCGCTTCTTCACCCTTGACCACGGTGTTGAATACGACTGACCCCGATACGCCGACCAACCAATTGGTCTACACGTTGACGGGTGGCCCTGGGTTCGGCAATGTGCTGCGGAATAACAGCACCACGATCGCCGTTGGTCAGACCTTTACTCAGGCTGAAGTGAATGCAGGCGCAATTAGCTACCGCAACAACGGCAGTGAAGTCGCGACTGATGCCTTCTTCTTCAGCGTCTCGGATGGCACTGGCACCGACTCCAGCATCTTGAATATCAACGTTACGCCAGTCAATGATCCACCCGTGTTGGTGCGCAGTACGGGGTTAACCCTGAGTGCGGCGAATCCCACGGTGCGAGTGTTGAACAACAGTCAGTTGTTTGCCACCGACGTGGATAACCTGGATCCGAAACAGATCTTGTATCGAGTCACAACGCTGCCCAATGCCACCATTGGAACGCTGCGGCTGAATGGGACGGCGCTCACCCAGAATGCCACCTTCACCCAGGAGGACATCAATCTCCGGCGAGTGAGTTATCAATACCTCGGTGGCGGCACCAGTGACGGCTTCCAGTTCACCCTGGAGGACATCAATGGCGGAACCGGGGGTAGCCGGTTCTTCCCCATCAGCTTTACCGCTTAGGTCAATGACCTGGCGATCGCGTTAACGATAAGCGCGATCGCCAGTCCCCAAATTGCAAGCCAGGGATCACAATGAGTTGATCCCTGGCTTTTTTGCATGCACTAAAGTTCAAATGTGCCAAAGGCTGAACGCACAACTATCTGTGGTGCATTCAGCCGAAAGCCAAACACTTAGGATGGCTTGCAAAAGCCATCAATGATTCAAAGCGGGTAACGTGATTCGAACACGCGACATCAACCTTGGCAAGGTTGCGCTCTACCACTGAGCTATACCCGCAAATTCCGCGATATTTAATATCGCAGACTATAGCGCTCACTGTCAACGATTTTGGAGAATTAATTTGAGGGGCAGAATCACGCCAGTATCGGCAAGTTTTCCCTGATGATAGGGAATGACAGCAGTCCGACGTAGGTCACCACTCATGGATGTAATTCGGTTAACAGGCATTCGCGCTTATGGATACACAGGCGCATTGCCCGCAGAACAAGTACTGGGCCAGTGGTTTGAAGTCGATGTGGCGCTCTGGCTAGATTTGTCTTTGCCAGCGACGAGCGATCGCCTCACGGATACCCTCGACTATGGGTGTGTGGTGCAAACCGTCCAGACCTTAATGCAAACGGCCAAATATGCCTTACTAGAGCGGTTAGCAGCGGCGATCGCGGAAACCATTCTCTACCCATCATCCCCGGCTTCTCTGGTGGTGCAGCAAGTGGAGGTCAGACTGACGAAACTGACACCCCCCATTCCCAATTTCGCGGGCACTGTGACTATTGAACTAGTGCGCCAGCGGTAAGTCGCTCAGCTGCTCACAGACAAACAGAAGCCCCATTCAGTGCCAACTAGGCTAGACCGATGGGGCTAGAGACGCAGTTAGGAGGTATCTCG
>JAIXVO010000728.1 GCA_027482985.1 Cyanobacteriota bacterium | reverse complement strand
GGATTGGGCATCAGGCGTTGATTTTTGCAGTCGGCGAGAAAATCAAGCAGTTCAAGCACTACTTGCCCTAGCAAAACTTCATCACCCACCACTAACGCTTCCAGGGTGGTTTTGCGCCCTGCCACTTCAATGATGACGGGTTCGGTCACGCCGATCGCCTCTTCATAGCCATTCGCATAACGAGCCACTTGCTGACTGCGAATTCTGAGCCCCAGTTGAGTCACCAGATCCGGGGGGATGACGAGGGTTAAAGCGCCAGTATCCACCAGCGCGATCGCCTCCACAAATCTGAGATGCTGGGGAGCCAATGTGCCTCGGCTGACTAAGGCTTCATCGATCGCGTTCGTCAGTTTAACCAGAACTCGAATCGCACCCATTTTGATAACTGGTTCATCCATGAGCGTGACCTCATTCTGCGATCGGTGATGCCGATCCTACTTTTCCCCAAACTTTTGTTTGGCCTGGTCATAAACTTCAACGGTAATTTGCGTTGCGCCCAGTTCCAGAGCAAATTTTTCAATCTTTTTTCGAGCCGCTGGGCGGACAAAAAACGGAATTTCTTTCAATTTGGCTTCGGCTTCTGCCGTCCAAGCGATCGCGTCACTCATTCATCCCATCCCTTCCACAAGTGTCGAGCCTCATTATAAAGCAGCGATCGCGAGTGACTGCGATCGGGCAAATGCGTGCTTCCCCGATCGGGTGTATTGTGTCGCGCCAGTCGGACGCTAAGATAGACAATGTATTGCTACTGAGGTGCAGACTCGCCGTGCTATCCACACTCATTGCCGACTTTCGCATCATCTTTGAACGGGATCCGGCTGCTCGTAACTGGCTAGAGGTGTTGTTCTGCTACCCTGGTTTGCAGGCCCTCCTGCTGCATCGCTTCGCCCACTGGCTCTATGTCTTGGGGTTGCCCTTTTTCCCGCGCCTGATTTCGCATACGGCCCGCTTTCTGACGGGGATCGAGATTCACCCAGGGGCGCAAATGGGTAAGGGCGTGTTTATTGACCACGGCATGGGGGTTGTCATTGGGGAAACAGCGATTATTGGCAACTATGCTTTGATTTACCAGGGTGTGACTTTAGGCGGCACTGGCAAAGAGAGCGGCAAACGCCACCCCACGTTGGGCGAGAATGTCGTCGTGGGGGCTGGAGCTAAGGTCCTGGGTAACTTGTTGATCGGCAACAATGTGCGGATTGGGGCTGGCTCCGTCGTGCTGCGAGATGTACCTTCAGATTGCACGGTGGTGGGCGTGCCTGGTCGGATTGTGCATCGTTCTGGGGAGCGCGTTGACCCGCTGGAACATGGTCGGTTACCTGACTCAGAAGCGCAAGTAATTCGAGCTTTGGTTGATCGCATTGAGAATTTGGAACAGCAACTCCAAACGCTTCAACAGACACCCGTCGAGACTCAAGTGCCCGTCGCGACGTTTGCTGGGACAACTCATATCAACCCAGAATTTTCTTCCGCCTGGGATGCGGTCAGCCTGAAAACCTCCTGCCGGACGCGCGATCGCGTGATTGATGAGTTTCTCGATGGTTCTGGAATTTAGCGTGAGGTTGCTACGGTACTGCTCACTAGGCTGGTGGCTATGAACGGTCTAACAGCAATTTGTTGCGACAGATAGGTTGGTTGAGTCTGAGCGATTAAACTGATCGCTGTCGCCAGCGGCGGAGTAAGAGGAGGGCTGCGATCGTGGTGCTAATCGCTAGCAGCAGGGCAAAGGGATGTTGGAGCAACATGGCGGTCAGAATGGTGACGGTCGAAAGGACAAAGGCTGTGATGAAGCTGCTGATAAAAGTGATGCCCTCGGCGACATCTCCCAACCAGGGAATGACATCCAGGAAGGCGCTAAGGGGCGAACCCATGAGCATGAGGCCAAACCACATCATCAGGAAGCCGCCGGCCCGAAAGACCCAGGTCCAGATCGTATGTTCTGACTTGAGGGCAGCGATCGCGGCTGCGCGGGTGCCTGGAATGACCCGATAAACGGGCGTTTGGCGAGCGATGTAGGGCAGGATTTGCGTCTGGTTGAGTTGCCCAAACACCGTCACCGTTGTATTGGTCGGCAACACGCCATAGCACACTCGAATATCGCCGATGTTGGGCGTTTGCGGGGTGCCCGTTCCTTGAAAGATGTAATTGGGAGTGCGTTGGGCTTTGCCATCGACGCGGCTATTTTGTGCCCCTAGCGATAAATTTCCCCCTGGCGGTAAATGGATGGTGCCCCCATAGCCCCATTCCGCCACCGAGCCAGGGTCTTGGCAGGACGATCGCCGTTCACTGACGCGGGTAAAACTGGGCATATCCAGGGTATAACGACCGACACGCGCAGTCGGCACTTTGAACAGTTGATCGGGGATGGCTTTCGGTGGATTCTGGTGATTTTGGGGATACTTAAAGTCGCTGGAGTTTTCCGGATTGGGTGTCCAGCGGGACTGGTAGGTATAGCGGGTAATTTCCGTTTCGGAACCGCCGAGATGTTTCTGGCGTTCAGTTTTGCGCTCTTCGTCCCAGGCATACATTTCCACAACGCGATCAACGACGACATACGGGCCGGGGAGCAAAAAGCGATCGTCGCCGAGAGGTGTCGTCGTGGTGATTTTGTCGGTGATGGAGACGAACTGATTTTGCTGGGCAGTGGGAGTTGCGATCGCGGAGATATCCACGGATGACTGGGCCATCGCCGCGACATTCAGCTTGCCCTCGTTCCACACCAGCAGCACAAACGAGGCCAAAAACAGGAGGACACCCAAAATCGCTCCCAAGCAGGAGCTACCGATTTTTTCAAACCAGCTGACCTCTCGGATTTCTTGATACTCGTCGCGCATGAGCAGGGTGGCATAACGGCAATACCAAGATAATCAGCAAACTCAGGAGATGCCAAGTTAGTAAATCGCGATCGCGCGGACCTGTAGGCGGAACTCACCTGCCTGAAAATTGGGATTTAATGTCCCGTTATACTCGAACTTGCTGAGCATGAGTTGCAGCGATCGAATTTTAGCCGAGTTCAAGGGTTGCCCATTATTTACCGTCTTCGCCCGAAACACGGGGGTCATCAAGTTAAACGGAATCCGTACCGTCGTCCATTGATTCGGCACCGTATCGAACGAGTAGGCATAAGCCAGGCTATCCCAGGAATCTTCATCGCGCACCAAGAATTTGTAGCGCTGCCCATCGCCTTTCACCTGCAATTCAATGCCACTATGCCCAGCTAAGTTGAGTGCTGGGTCAAAGTTGCGCGTCCGCACCGACGCAAAACCACCCGAATTTGCCGTGGAAACGGTGCCCGTAAACAGTGCCCCCTCATCCTGAAATTGCAGCGCACTGGCACTCACGCCTCCCATCACGACATCATCCAGCGCTCCCCAAACTTGGTTGGCAGGGGTAGCCTGTTGGCTGAAGTCAAAAATGACATTGGCCTGAACGGGTGGCGGTGGTGGCGGATTAGAACCCAAAAACATATGTTGAAACCAGCTAACAACAGGAATGGCATCAAAGAAGAACAACGTTCGCAAAAAGCGTCCGAAATCCCAGAAGGCGGAGGGTTGAGTCATGGGCAGCAGCGGGGAGAGGTCAGGAGGGATTAATTTGATTTTAGAGGAATTGGGGGATTGGGGTTGGCTTTATCTCACGGCTCCTCCCTGCCCATCCAAGGCCAAATTCAATTTCAACACGTTCACACCGGGTTCACCGAAGAGGCCGAGAAAGCGATCGTCGGTATTTTGGGTGATGAGTTGTTCCAGTTGAGTGGGCTGGAGTTGGCGAGTGCGGGCGATCCGAGGGATTTGGGCGCGGGCGGCGGCTGGCGTGATGTGGGGGTCGAGGCTGGAGCCGGAGGTGTAGACGAGATCGGCGGTGGGCGTGATGCCAGCGGTCTGGAGTTGGGGAATGGCACCGACGATCGCCTGTTTGGGATCAGGAGCAGGCTTGCCCAGGATGCGATCGCGTAGGGCGGAATTACTGGGGGCGAGGTTGCTGGCTCCGGAAATGCCAGTCTGGAGGACGCGGGCGGCATCATCCTGGGGATTGGCGGTACTGTAGTTGGTGGTGCTGGGGCGACTGTTGAAGTAGCGATCGCTGGTGAAGGGTTGACCGATTAGGGCGGAACCGATGACCTGTCCCTGAGCATTGGTCAGTAAGCTGCCATTGGCTTGGGCGGGAAAGATGATTTGACCCACTGACACCATGGCCAGGGGATACAGGATGGCAGTCAGCACCCAGAGTACCAGGGTGGCGCGGATGGCTCGACTGATTTCACGGGTGACACTCATTAGAATTTCTCCGGGGCGAACATGACAAAGAACAAGTAAATCGAGAGGGCGGCGGTACTCAGTCCCAAAAGGCCCAGTGCCCAGGCTTGCGATCGCGTGAGTTCGCTGGTGGTGGCAGCATAAACGAGGGGGGCAAGGAGCAGATTAAAACACAGGGCGAAGAAGAGAGCGACTGAGAATTTATGGCGACGGAAATCGAAATCGAAGTGAGTCAAGGACTCAATAGAGTGGATCAGTTTAGAGAACATAGAAACCTGCCAGGGAAGAGAAAGATGATGGATGAGCGACCTAAATTTGTGGGCGAAAGTAATATCTCTGCGATGCGTTACGGCTAGCGCCTAACACATCCTACAGTCGGGACTTGTAGGGGTAGGTTTAGTAACAGAATGATTGACTCTAACTGGACTTATGGCAACATCTGTCCTGACATAGGGGCGATTTTGCGAAGCAATTGCCTACGCGATCGGTAGAATCAGGTCAATCAGTTTGATGGCAATAAAGGGGGCAATCACGCCACCAATGCCGTAGATCAGGATGTTGCGGCGCAGCAGTTGGTCGGCGGTGAGGGGTCGAAATTCCACACCTTTCAAGGCCAGCGGAATCAGGGCAGGAATGATCAAAGCGTTGTAAATCAAAGCTGCCACGATCGCCGATTGCGCACTTTTCAGTTGCATAATGTTCAATGCACCAATGCCAGCAGCAGCAAACAGGGTAGGAATGATCGCAAAGTATTTGGCAATGTCATTCGCAACGGAGAAGGTCGTCAACGCCCCGCGAGTAATCAACAATTGCTTACCGATCGTCACCAAGTCGATTAACTTGGTCGGGTCAGAATCAAGGTCTACCATATTGGCGGCTTCTTTGGCGGCTTGAGTGCCAGAGTTCATCGCTAATCCCACATTTGCCTGAGCTAAAGCGGGTGCATCATTCGTGCCATCACCAGTCATAGCGACCAACTTTCCTTGGGCTTGTTCAGTGCGAATCACCTCAATTTTGTCCTCTGGAGTGGCTTCCGCAATGAAGTCGTCCACCCCGGCTTCTCGCGCAATCACCGAGGCGGTAATGCGATTGTCGCCCGTCAACATCACCGTTTTCACGCCCATGCGCCGGAGTTGATCAAACCGTTCGCGCAAACCGGGTTTGACAATATCCTTGAGGTAAATCACGCCATAAATGTCATTACCTCGGCAGGCCGCTAGCGGGGTGCCGCCGAGATGCGACACCTGCTCATAGGCTTGATCCAGAGTGTCGGGAACTTGCCCACCGCGCGATCGCACAAAGCCCTTAATGGCATCTACCGCCCCTTTCCGATATTCGGCACCGTCCAAATCTGTCCCACTCATGCGGGTGCGAGCTGAGAATTCGATCCCTTCTGCCTGCTTCCCGGTGAGGTCGAGACTGGCTCCCAACTGTTGCGCGAGTTGCACAATCGATCGCCCTTCTGGGGTCTCATCAAATAGGCTGGCGGCGAGACACACCTGCGCCACATCGGCGACAGCATGCCCATTCACGGGAATGAACTCATCTGCCAACCGATTACCCAGGGTGATGGTGCCCGTTTTGTCGAGGACGAGGGTATTGACATCGCCACAGGCTTCCACAGCGCGACCAGAGGTGGCAATCACATTAAATTGCGCGACCCGATCCATCCCCGCAATCCCGATCGCACTTAATAAGCCGCCAATGGTCGTCGGAATGAGTGCGACCAGGAGGGCAATCAAAATCGCAATGCTAGAACCAGAGCGAAACTGAGTGGCTGCTTGAGTACCGAGGGTGGTTTCGAGGAAGTTAGCAATGTAGGTGGCGATCGCGGGTAAAGTGGCAACGACAATCAAGAAGACTTGCGTTAGAACTGCTAGCAGCACTGTTAATGCAATTTCGTTCGGCGTTTTGGTGCGAGAAGCTCCTTCGACTAAGGAAATCATACGATCGATAAATCCTTGACCTGGATCAGAGGTGATCCGAATCAGCAATTCATCGGATAGCAACCGGGTTCCCCCGGTAACGGAACTGGCGATATCGGTGCCGGGTTGTTTCAGGACAGGAGCCGATTCACCCGTAATAGCCGACTCATCGACGGAACCAATGCCCTGGATCACTTCGCCATCAGCGGGAATCATGTCACCCGCAACAACCCGCACCTGATCGCCACGCCGCAACGCCGTAGAATTCACTTCTTGAACGGTGCCATCCGGTAAAATTTTGCGGGCGATCGTGTCGCTGCGGGTCGATCGCAACGCATCCGCCTGCGCTTTGCCCCGCCCTTCCGCCACCGCTTCGGCAAAGTTAGCAAACAGGACGGTGAAAAACAAGATTAGACAGATGATGCCATTCAACCAACGTTGTTGCGCGACATGATCCGAGACGGTGCCAAATAAGTTGGGGTCGAGGGTGACGAGGAAGGTGACAAACACACCCAGCCACACGACAAACATGACTGGATTGCGCACCGCGATGCGTGGATCAAGTTTGGCAAAAGCCGATCGCAGGGCCCGTTGATAAATGCCTTTACGATTGACTTTCGGCGTATGGCGGCGGTCATCCCGGCGACCTCCCGGCGATCGCCGCTGTGGCTCCGTGGCTGAGGGTTGATGTTGACTCATGATGATTGCTCCTAACGCATCCCTTGCGTAAGTTGAAAGGCTTCGGCGATCGGCCCCAGTGCCAACACGGGAAAGAAGGTGAGGGCACCCAAGATCACAATCACGCCTGCCGTGATGCCCGTAAACAGGGTGGTATTGGTGTGCAATGTGCCAGCCGTTGCCGGAACGGGTTGTTTCCGCGATAAACTATCGGCCAAGAGCAACAAGGCGGTAATCGGAATGTAGCGTCCTGCCAACAGGCTCAAGGAGGTGCTCAGGTTCCACCACAACGCCGTGGGGCTGGGAATGGCACCTGTCGCCAAGGCAATGGGAGAAGGTTGGGAATCGGCCAGTCCTTCCAACCCAGAGCCATTATTGGCAGCGGCAGACGCATATTCATAAATCACCTGAGATAAGCCATGAAAACCAGGATTACTGATGCCTTGGAAGTCAGGAAAGACTAAGGCGATCGCACTGGGGAGCAAAATCGCGATCGGGTGAACTAACAAAATTAGAAAACTGGCTAACACCACTTCTTGCTTTTCAATTTTGCGGCCTAAAAATTCAGGTGTACGACCGACCATCAAGCCCGTAACAAATACCGCGAGAATCAAATAAGCAAATAGATAAGCAGTCCCCGTACCCTGTCCGCCAAACACAATTTGGAGAAACAGATTTGATAAGGTGACCAACCCACTTAAGGGCATCATTGAGTCCACCATGCCCGTGACGGCACCGCACATACTACCTGTCGTGACGACAGCAAAGAGCGCCGATTGTGCCCACCCGAAGCGGACCTCTTTCCCTTCTAAGTTCACTGCCTGGTTCACGCCCAAAGCGGTATTTACAATCGGATTGCCATTGTACTCAGCGATCGCGCTCACCACCACAAACCCCACCAGCAGGGCAAAGGGAATGCAGTAAACCAGCCACGCTTGTTTGAGATTATTGGCAAAAATGCCGTAAGTGTAAATTAGGGCAGACGGAATCGCTAGAATCGCGACGGTTTCTAACAAGTTAGTGAAGCCGTTGGGATTTTCAAAGGGATGGGCTGAATTGATGGCAAAAAAACCGCCTCCGTTTTCGCCCAACTCTTTAATGATTTCAAAGTGGGCGACAGGCCCCCGCGCGATCGCCTGTTGCACTGCCGGATCTTCCAAAGTGGGCACCAGAACTGGCCCCGCCAATGTTTCGGGAATGCCTGCGGCGATCAGGGCGATCGCACCCAAAATGCTCAAGGGCAACAAAATGCGAGTAATTGCCAGAATCAGATCGTGATAAAAATTGCCTAACGGTCGTCCGGTTAATCCCCGAATGAAGGCAATCCCCACGGCAATCCCGGTGGCTGCACTGACGAACATCATGTAGCCCAATCCGGCAAATTGGCTGAAATAACTGTAGGTGACTTCACCAGAATAGTGTTGCTGGTTGGTATTCGTAATGAAGGAGATGATCGTATGCAGGTTCGTATCCCAGGTGGGCGAAGTTAACCGGGTGGGATTGAACGGCAACCAGCTTTGATTGAATAGCAATATCGCTAGCAGTAGCGCCATCGCGAAATTGCTGTAGAAGATGGCGCGGGCATATTGCCAGCCCGTCATACCATCCTGCGATCGCACGCCAATGAGTCGCAGCAAGAGGCGATCGACGGGTGCCAAAAGTGGGTCGAGTCTGGTTTTTTGAGCGAGAAAAACGCGGGCGATGTAGCGTCCCAAAACGGGGGTAATCAGCACCACGAGGAGTAACGTTAAGCCAATTTGGAGCCATCCTTGCAACATAAATTCTGTCGTTCTCCGACGATGCAATAGAACATTTTCATTCAGTTTTGGTGCAAATCAAATCATGCTATTTCTACTCCTAATCATGAAGGATTTTGCAGAATTGGCAAGGTATAACTTCGTTGTTTCTACAACTACACAAATGATATATGCCGTTCGATAGAGGTGCGTTTAGAGCGTTTAGATGCGGCTATGATGAGTTGCAGTGGCACTCAAGCCAAACTGACCATCCACAGATTTCCGACTTCTCAAAGAAGTCAGAAATCTTTAGCCTCTATAGGACTCAACTATGTTTGGGCTTATTATCGGTTTATTTTTAATTGTGTTTGTGCTGGAGTATACGACACCTCCTGATTATGTGTTTGGCTATTTGTATAGTGGGCCAATTCTATTAGCAAGTATGCGGTTAGAGCGGCGTTTAACCTTGAGCCTGACTGCGATCGCCTGTGTCCTGACGCTACTCAATGTGTGGTTGCCCTCCGATTCGCCAGCAGTGAGTGTGGCAACGATTACAAGCCGCTTGATTGCAATTTTGGCTTTAGTGGTGACGGGGGGATTGAGCGATCGCAATCGGGTATTTCAACAACAAGTGCTGCAACAACAGGCGCAAATTCAGGCGCAGGCACAACTGGCGATGGTGCGAGAAGACTTTGCCTCAACGCTGGCGCATGATTTGAAAACGCCTTTATTGGGGGCGATCGAAACACTCAAAGCCTTTCAAAATGGCAGTTTTGGTGTTGTGCAAGGGACTCAACAATCTGTCCTGGGAACGATGGTACGGAGTCATCAAACCACTTTGCAACTTGTGGAAACCTTGCTGGATGTGTATCGCAATGACAATGAAGGGTTACGGTTGCAGCGATCGCCCGTCGATTTAGTCCGGTTGGCGGAAGAGGTGATTGCCACCCTTACGGATTTGGCGGCGAGTCGGCGGGTGCATCTGTCGTTGAATTATGGAGCGTCAGATTTTCGGCAATTCCTGTGGGTGAATGGCGATGCGGGGCAACTGCAACGGGTGTTTGCCAATCTCCTGACGAATGCCATCAACCATTCTCCACGCGGTGGCAGAGTGGTACTGGCGCTGGAAAGTCGGGCGACGGATCAAACAGTGCAGGTGATGGATCTGGGGGCGGGGGTGCGGCCTGATGAGGTGCCGCAGTTGTTCGAGCGGTTTTATCAGGGACAGAGCGATCGCCAAGCCAAGGGATCGGGCTTAGGACTTTACCTGTCGCGCCAAATTATCGAAGCTCACGGCGGTACAATTTGGGCAGCGAATCGGCAACCCACTGGGGCGATTTTTGCGTTTCGCCTGCCTGCCTGTCCGCCGCCATCGGTTTGATGTCGCGGGTTGCCGCTGCGATGCCACTTGGGAATCTCATCATGTCTGCTGACCCGCTCAAAATTCTGTTGATTGAGGATGATGAACTGTTTCGCCTGGGATTGCGGGTGCGCCTGCAACAAGAGGCGGAATTTTGCGTGGTGGCGGAAGCAGAAGATGGGGAAACCGCGATCGATTTCGCCAAGCAACATCCGCTCGACATTGTGATTCTCGACATTGGGCTACCCGGTATTGGCGGCATTGAAACCTGTCGGCAATTGCGATCGCTCACCCCAACCGTGCCCATCCTGGTCTTGACCTCCCACACGCAAACCCCCGTGATTAACCGCATGATTGAGGCGGGTGCCCAGGGCTACTGTCTCAAGGGTGCACCCTCGGAAACCTTGATTCTGGCGATTCGGTCGATCGCGGCGGGGGCATCCTGGTGGGCACCCGTCGCCACAACCGAAATTCGCACTGCGATCGCGCATCAAACGGGAACACCCGGAACGGCTCCAGCCAAATCGACGGTACCCCTGACCCAGCGGGAACAGGAAATTTTAGCCCTGATCGCTGCTGGCAAAACGAATCAGGAAATTGCCGATGTGCTCTACATTACGGCGGGAACGGTGCGAGTGCATGTGCATGCGATTCTGCACAAGTTAAATGTCCGCGATCGCACTCAGGCGGTGGTGTTGGCGTTGCAAAAAAATTGGATTGGACCTCATTTGTTACCAGAACAGGAGTCACCTTAACCACTCGTAGGTTGCAGAAACGTGAGGGCGGAATTGCCGTACACTTTTTGGCGAGAAATTTCCAGGGCGGGGGGTAGTGTCAAGGTTAACCCATCACGACTGTGTTCCAGGGCTAATTCGCCGTTGGGTGTCAGCAAGTTGAGCGTGGCGATCGCGTCCACGATGGGCTGATACAACTCGCTGGCGTAGGGCGGATCGCAGTAGATCAGGTCAAATGCTTGTCCGGCGAGCGTGGGCAATTTTTTCAGGACATCACCCCGAATTACCTGGATCACCTGTTCTGGTTGTGCCACCTGCTGCCAGTTCTGCTGAATGATGCCACAGGCCCGACTGGACTGTTCAATTCC